>JAZRQQ010000068.1:0-18406 GCA_045649935.1 Acutalibacteraceae bacterium
GAGGAATATCACCTCGTGTGCCGCCTCTGACGATTTCTTCACCGATAAAGGGATAGAGCCTTCTTGTGTCTGCAAGGTCGGCTTCTATTTCTTTTTCTGTCAGCTGACCTGCCATACCGAATTTACCTACAAGCACGTCAACATATTCATCCTCGCATATTACCCAGCCTATACCGGGACGGTTAAGGTGGAAGAGAGAAACGATTGACGGGGGATTGCTTTTTTCGCCTGTTGTATTTTTAAAGTAAGCTCTGTAAACGTGGAAGGTGTCCCTTTCGGTTATTTCCTTCTGAATAAGGCATCCGTCAGGAAGATTTCTTCTTACGGGAGAACGCATACCGCAGGCATCGATAACAAGATCGCCAAGGTATTCCTCACCGTCATCGGTGACGATTCCCTTTATTTTATTGCCCTGAGCAATGGGCTCTTTAACTCCTTTTTCAAAGATAAATTTAACGCCTACACCTTCACACTGTTCAATAAGATAGCTGTAGAGAATTTTTCTGTCCATATAAATTCTTTCTTCAACTATGGGGATTTCTACAACGGTTTCTTCGTCGGGGCTTATGTATGCCGATTGCATAGTGGGAAGATAACGGTCTTTTCCGGGTCTCGGTATGTCGGCAAAGTCAAATGCGGTAAGGTCCATAGCATCGTGCCAATCGTGGCCGAGCTCATCCTTATTTCCCTTTTCAATAACGGTTACGTCATAGCCGTATTTTGAGAGATTATATGCTGCTGTAAGACCGCCGTGACCTGCACCTGCAACAATAATTTTTCTCATATTTTCTTCTCCCTTTACAAATATATTTGTAAACAAATTATAGCTGTTATGTTAATTCGTGTCAACAGATAATAGCTACGGATTCTCAGGGAATTTTTTTAATTAATAAAATTTTGATTAATAGGTTTTCTTTGCTATTGATTTAATAAATAAAAAGTTGTAAACTATATAAGATATAATGGATTATTATGTATAAATATATAGATTTATGGGTGAACAGATTGAAAAAAGTAATAATATTGTTTGTTGTTTCTGCCCTTATTGCCGTTTATCCTGCAGTGAATTTTTTCTCGGTTGCCAATGAAAATTACTCTTTGCAGGCAGATACGGATGAGGGTATTTCATATCTGCAGAAGCTTTCTTCCGCAGATGTTTCAGAGGTTGAAAGTCTTGTAAAAGAGGCTGAGGAAATCAGAAATTTTGTACCTAAAACCGATGCACAGATTGTGGCGGAAAATCTGAAGCTTCTTAAAAAGGGTAAGACTACCTACAATAAGCTTTTCAGGAATGTCTATATAGCCGGCGATTCTCTTATGAACGGTCTTGAATCTTACGGAGTTTTAAGCAAAAAGCATCTTTTTACTCAGGTAAGCGCAACACTTTATCATCTTGACGATAATTTCAAAAAAATCGTAAAGAAAAAGCCCGGTACACTTATTCTGCACTACGGAATAAATATGCTCGGAAATGACGATGAATCTCTTGCAGGCTTTATTGAAATGTATACAAAGAGCATCAGAAGGCTTAAGAAGAAGCTTCCTGAAACAAGAATTATCATAAGCTCTATTTTCCCCGTTGACAGGGAAATTGCAACAAGAAAAGAGTTCGGAAGAATCAAAAAATACAATAAGGCAATTAAAAAAATGTGTAAGAGCCTTGATGTTGACTATCTTGATAATTCACCTCTTTTCAAAAAGATTGAATATATGTACGGACGTGACGGTATTCATCTTCCCGAGGCTTTTTATAAAAAGCATTGGCTTAAGTATATCATTAAAGAAATGGAGATTGTATAATGAGCCGAGCAGGATTAACTCAGCTTATCTGTGTGGTTTTACTGGTGGCATTTATTGCTTTTTCTCTTTCGGGGGAAAAGGATGTAACCGTGAAATCTGCTGCAGAGATTTCGGAAGAAATAACGGCTGTTATTGATACGGAAAACTTAATATCTTTCGACGGTATCAGACTTAAAGATGAATTCGGCTTTGACGGTGACAGCTTTGAGTCCTGGGTGTTCATCGGCAGTGAGGATATAATGGATGTAAGAGAAATTCTTGTTATCAAGCCTTCTGAGGATGCAGATACCGAAGAAATTATATCTGCTATCGAAAAGAGAGCCACGGAAAAATATAACACGTACAAGGATTATGACCCCGTTGCTTCATCGATACTTGAGGCAAGGCTGATCCGTGAAAGCGACGGAGTTATATTTTACTGTGCCCATGAGCAAGCCCGTGAGGGTGCAGAGGCATTTCTGAAAAGTGTCAAGGAATGACAAACATATTCTGAGGTGGAAAAATGGTATTCAGCAGCGCAACCTTTTTATTCCTTTTTTTACCTGTAACCCTGCTTTTATATAATGTAAGATGTTTTAAGGACAAGGAAAGGGAAACGGTAAAAAAGAATTTTATTCTTTTAATAACAAGCCTTATTTTTTATGCATGGGGTGAGCCCGTGTATATAATTTTAATGCTTCTTAGTATAGTTTTCAATTTCAGTGCAGCTATTGATATTGATAATTATATTTCAAAGCCTTTCAAAAAAAGGTTTGTTTTTGTATGCGCTCTTATATTCAATATTTTTATTCTCGGCTTCTTCAAGTATTACGGCTTTATTATTGAGAGTATAAATTCTCTTTTCTCCTTATCCCTTGAATATAAAGCTTTGCCTCTTCCTATAGGCATTTCATTTTATACCTTTCAGATACTTTCTTATGTAATTGATGTTTACAGAGGTGATGTCAGGGCTCAGAAAAGGCTTGTGAACTTTGCAACATATATCTGTATGTTCCCGCAGCTTATTGCAGGTCCTATTGTTCAGTATTACGATGTTGAAAAGCAGCTGACTGACAGAACGGTCACAAAGGAAAAATTTGCCGCAGGTATTATGCTGTTTATAAGAGGTCTCGGTAAAAAGGTTCTTTTTGCCAATGGAGCGGGAGCTGTTTATACCGAGGTGCTTACAAAGGAGATATCATCACTTTCCGTTGTGACGGCATGGATAGGTATAATCTGTTATACTCTTCAGATTTATTTTGATTTTGGCGGTTATTCGGATATGGCAATCGGTCTTGGCAAAATGCTTGGCTTTGATTTCCTTCAGAACTTCAATTTTCCTTATAAGGCAAAGAGCATTACTGATTTCTGGAGAAGATGGCATATCAGTCTGAGCACCTGGTTCAGAGATTATGTTTACATTCCTCTCGGCGGTAACCGTAAAGGTACGTTAAGAAGTATTTTTAATATACTTGTTGTCTGGTCTCTCACGGGATTATGGCACGGTGCAGCCTGGAATTTTATAGCATGGGGTGCCTTTTACGGTGTTCTTCTTATACTCGAAAAATATGTTTTCGGCAGTATTATTGAAAAGATACCGACAGCTGCAAGATACACTGTTACTATGGTGCTGGTAATGATAGGCTGGGTATTTTTCTCTGCAGAATCCTTCACTGCCGCAATTGACTATATAAAGAGCATGTTCGGTCTTTTCGGTAATGAATTTATTGATCTGACAGCTGAATTCCTGATTTCAAACAATGCATTTTCTATAGCAGTTATGACAATGGGTGCCGTGGGTGTGTTTGCTTCACTTCCGAGAATAAGGAATTTCCGCTTTAATATCACGGCTATGAGTGTTCTTTATATTTTGATATTTGTTCTTTGTATTATTTATCTTGTAAGTGAGACTTACAATCCTTTCCTTTATTTCAGATTTTAAGAGGTATATATGAACGGCGAAGAATTTAAGAATGACAGGGAATGTCCCGAAGAAAATTTAATAGAAATTTCCGAAGATATCCCTGAAGAATACGGTGATTCTTCCGTAGAGAAGCAGGGTGATAGTAAGGCTGAGGAAAAAGCTCCGCGGAAGCTTCGTGAAAAGGGCAGCATAATCTTTACTCTTCTTATTGCTGTTTTCTGTATGATAATTTTCGGTATCGGCGGTGCAAATATAATTGCTGAGGACAGGGAGTTTTCCGACACTGAAAACCGTGTGCTTTCAAAAATGCCTGGGCTCACCTTTAATTCTCTTGCAGACGGCTCCTTCTCTGATGATTTTGAAGCTTATTTTACTGATCAGTTTATTTTAAGGGATGAAATAATAGCGCTCAAAACCTTTTTTGAAAGAGTTACGGGCAAGAAGAAGGCAGGCGGAGTTTATATCGGTAAAGACGGCTATCTTTTTTCTGAGCAGACAGAATTTGACGATAAGTCTGTTACTGAAATTGCCGATGCTCTTCATGATTTTGCTATGAAGAATGAGGACAGCACAGTTACATTTATGCTTTCACCTAATAGTAGTTATGTAAATGCAGATAAGCTTCCCGAAAATCTCAGATTTCTTGATCAGAGCTTTCTTATTATGGATGTTGAAAGCTATACTGACAGTGAAAATATATTATGGCTTAATCTTTCGGATACCTTCAGGGAATATGAAAAAAGAGATTCTCTTTTCTATAAGACGGACCATCACTGGACGACAAGAGCAGCATATCTTGCTTTTAAGGAACTTATGCCCTTATGGGGGAAGGATACAGGAAAGACAAAGTTTAAATTTTTAACTGTAGCCGATGATTTCAGAGGAACCTTAAGCTCAAAATCAGGCGTGCTTACTGTATCTGATACTGTGGAAATCTGCGTTCCGAAAAAAGATGGACATAGTTACATTGTTTCAATTGACGGTCAGGAGGAAAAAAGAGCTACACTCTTTGATGAAAGCAAGCTCAGTGAAAAAAATAAATATGAGGTGTTTTTAGGCGGTAATTACGGTAAGGTTACTATTGATACTACATCTGAGAGCAAGGATACTCTTCTTATTATAAAGGACTCCTATGCCAACTGTATGATACCTATGCTTACACCCTTCTTTGCAAGGATAGTTATTATCGATCCGAGATATTTTTCGGACAGCCTGAGAGAAACGGTAGAAGAAAACACCTTTACTCATATGCTCTTTCTTTACAATCTCAATACTCTGCTTGAGGACAGAGATCTTGCTGATTGCCTTGTAAGTTAAAGGAAGAGAAAATATATCTGTCTTAGCTATATATACGAAAAAAAGGAACTGTTTACCGGATAGGAACAGCTCCTTTTTTGATTTTCGGTTACTTACTATAAATCGTCTGCATCCTGCACCGGCTTTTCGTTTTTATCTGCAGGTACACCTGTATAAGAGCCGTTAACGTCACTTTTAATTCTCCGGTCAGAAGGGCTGAACTTTGTGACGGAACGGACCTTTTTCATTATTCTGTCCTTCTTTTCCTTGCTTACCATATTGCACTTTTCCTTTCTTCAGGTCAGATATTATAGTATATGCGGAATACAGCTTGTAAAAGAAAGAAAATTTTAGTAAAATAAATGCAACAGAAGCTGTTTTAAATTCATCTAATGGTTTGAACGGATGTGATAAATTATGAGCTCAGAAGTTATTGAAAATCTGGTCAGAAAAGCAAAGGAAGGAAATGTTGATTCTTTCGGTATGCTCTATGAAGCCTACAGCAAGGATATGTATAAGTTTGCCTGTTATTATTTAGGCTCATCTGTTCTTGCTGAGGATTGTATCAGTGAGTGTGTTCTGATTGCTTTCGAGAAAATCGGTACCCTTAAAAAGGCAAGTGCCTTCAAATCCTGGCTTTTCAAAATTCTCTATAACTGCTGCAATAAGGCGTTGACAGAGAAAATAAGAAGCCGTGAAACCGTTGAAATTTCACAGGTCAGGGAGCTGAGTGCCTATGAAGAGGACCTGAGTGAAAAGCTTAGTCTTAAAAATGCACTTATGTCTCTTACCGATGAGGAGAGGACTATAATCCTTCTCAGATATTCGGCAGGGTATACAAGCAAGGAAATAGGTAAATTGCTCGGACTCAAGGACTCTACCGTGCGCTCGAAGCTTATGCGCAGTACAGATAAACTGAGAGATATGTTACATACCAATGAGGTGATAAAATGAAATACAGCGATGAATTAAACAAAGATATAGAAAAGGAATTCGGTCAGGATATTGAATTGCCCGAAAGCCTTTCAAAAAATAATATTGTGAAGCTGCTAAGAGAAAAGGGCACTCAGGAAAAGAAAGCGAAAATTAAAATTCTGCCTAAGGCTCTGTCTGCTGCAGCTATGCTTGCCATTGTTGCAGTTACTGCGGTTACAATGAATTTTCACAGTGATTTTGATCCTGTTACAGATGATGTGCAGGGAGAGACCGTAACTCATATTATTACAACTCAGGCAGCGGTAAAGCCTGAAGCCTATGAAGAAGAAACAGCTGTTTTAACTAAAACAGAGGTACAGAAAAGTGAAAATCTGACCGTTGAAAAATTACCCAAGCCTGTTATAAAGGTTGCTAAAAGTAAGGAAGACCTTGAAAATCACTTTTTAAAGTTTTATGCCGAAGATAAAATAGATGCTTATATCGAGGAAGTGTTTAATACAGTCGGTAATTTTATATATTTTACTAAGGAAGAATCAGCCGATGTTATGGTTGACGGTAACTACGGTGCAGCAATGGATAATATGGCACCCACAATGGCGGTAAGTCAGGCTGTAACTGCAGCGCCTCAGGCAGGTGTGTCAACAAACAGAGGAGAAGGCACTCCTCATGGCACAACCAACATACAGGTATCTGATGTTGATGAGGGTGATATAATCAAGAATGACGGTAAGTATCTTTATATCGTAAACAAGGATATGAGTGCAGAAAGCAACAAGCTCACTATTGTAAATGCAGAAACTATGCTTAAGGTATACGAGGGCTCAGTTATGCCTGATGAGGAAGACCGTTATATGAATATCAGGGATATTTATGTAAACGGTGATATTCTTACTGCTGTGTGTAATTATAACGAAAAAACCTGTGCTGTAATCTACGACATAACTCAGAGACACGCACCAAAAGAAATAAGAAGAATGGAGCAGGACGGCACATATACCTCCTCAAGAATGGTTGACGGTATACTTTATCTTATTACCGATTACTTAGTAAGAGGCTCAACTGCTGAAGAGGTAAAGGAAAATGCAATACCCTCTGTTGACGGTGACTGTATGCCCTACGGATGCTGTTATATCGCTGATGAAGACAGTACACGGTATATTGTTCTTTCTGCTTTTGATACCAAAAACAAGGATTCTCAGGTTTCTTCAATTTCTGTTCTCGGCAGCGGCTGTGATGTTTACTCAACCTCGGAAACGCTTTATGTTTATGCTTATAATTATGATGAAAAGAATGCTATGGAATATACGGATATATATTCCTTCTCTATTGACGGCACAGAGCTTAAGCATAAGGCTACGGGCAATGTTCCCGGAAGCACGCTGAATAAGTACTCCTTTGACGATTACAAGGGTTATTTAAGAGTTGCCACAACCCGTTACGATTACCGTAATAATGTTGATATAAGCAGTGTATATATTCTTGACCGGAAGCTTGAAAAGGTCGGTGAGGTATCTGACCTTGCTGACGATGAGCAGGTTAAGGCAGTAAGATTTATGGGTGATACGGGTTATGTTGTGACCTTCAGAAATACTGATCCCTTGTTTATACTTGACCTTTCCGATCCGGCAAATCCTGCAGTAACAGGAGAGCTTAAGATTCCCGGCTATTCCTCATACATCCATCCTATAGGTGATAATTACCTTGTAGGTATAGGCTATAACGGAACAGATGAGGCTGTTGACTCCGACAGTGTGAAGGTTTCTGTTTTTGATGTAAGTGATAAATCGGCTCCCGTTGAGACGGATACCTTTGTAATCAAAAAGGCTTACTCACTTGTAAACTCCAATCCTAAGGCTTTCTTCTGGTACAGTGAAAGAAATCTTCTGGGTTTTCCTGTTTCCTTCAGCCAGAACAACGTAAAAAGTATACAGACTCTTGAAATAAAGGACGGAAAGATTGTAGCTGACCTGGGCTATATTCACTACGGTGATGCAGCTGAATCAGCTAACGGCAGAACTTCTTACTCTTATTATGCCTTCTATGATTATTGGTATTCCGAGCTGTTCAGAGGCACATACATCGGAAATAAGCTTTATACAATTGATGATTTCAATGTAATTGAACATAACCTTGACAGCGGTGAGGCAACAAGAAGCTGTGTAATCGGCTCAAGAGAAATAAAGCAGGTAATAAACATTGATGATTCAGTCAGCACAACCCATCCTCCCGTGGATTATATTCTTACTGAAACCACAGGGACAACTGTTCAGTAAACAAAAAGCAGGTATATATAATTGATATTCGGGGTAACTGTTAAGGTTACCCCGTTTTTTTCGTTGACAAGCTTACATAATGCGGATATAATCATAGGGTAATATTATATCCTGAGGAGAAAAGCTATGAAGCCTGTTATTATCAATCACGAAAAATGTATAGGATGCGGAAAATGCGTAAAGGACTGTGTTTCCGAAAAAATAAAGCTTGTTGACGGCAAGGCAGAATTTATGTATAAGCGCTGTATTCAGTGCGGTCATTGTTATGCAATCTGTCCTACGGGTGCCGTTACAATGAGAGACTATAAAGACTATGAGGGTGAAAAAATCTTTGATATTGCTGAGTTGGGTGCTGATAAGCTTCTTCTTGCAATGAAAAGCAGAAGAACAATACGTCAGTTTAAAGATAAGGAAATTTCCCAGGAAGACATTGAAAAAATCATTGAGGCGGGAAGATACTGCCCTACGGGTACCAATGCTCAGGATTTTTCCTTTACCGTAATAAGGGATTCTATTCCTGCAATTGAAGAGAAGTGCACGGGATTTTTCCGCTTTCTGCAGAAAACAGCTACTCCTCTTTCAAGCTATATCAAAAATATGACCATTGATGACAAATTTTTCTTCAAGGGCGCATCTGCCGTAATTGTTGTAAGCAGTACGGGACATACAAGTGCCTGCCTTGCTTCTTCTTATATGGAGCTGATGGCGGCAAGTCTCGGTATAGGTGTTCTTTACAGCGGATTTTTTGTAGCCGCAGCAAAGCTCAATCCCAAGGTTATGTCAATGCTTAAGCTTCCTAAGGGTCAGAAGCCCGTCACCTGTCTTGTTTTAGGCTATCCCGATGTAGAGTATCAGAGAATACCGCCCAGAAACAGTGCAGATGTAAATTATATATAAGCTGATGCCCCGTCCGTAGATGGGGCATCTTTTTATAAAAAAACTTAAAACCATTGACCTTATGATAAATATAGTATAAAATTAAACAAAAGACATTCAATGTCAGAAAAAGGGGAGAAAAATATGAAAAAGTTATATCTTGACACGAAAGAGAAAATCTACCGTGCCACATCGATTATCTTTATTGTTCAGCTTTTCGGTGCCTTAGGCGCAGGCTTCTTTTTTGTTATTCAGAACATCTTTCAGACTTACCACATCTTCGGTCTTACGGGTGACACAATGGAGCCTACCTTATGGTTTATTCTTTTCTGGGCAACGGACTTTTTCTTTGTTGCTCTTGCGGTGATAGTATCCTATCTTATTGCCGGGCTTCCTGCTATTGCACCGTCTCTTGCTCTCAGTGTATATTTTGCTCATTTTACCCAGGCAAGTGAAAGTGCAACCAATATGTATCCCTGCTTTTTTGCGACACCTGCAAATTATCAGAACGCAACAGCAATCGGCTATATGGGATATCTTATTATGGCAGTTATGCTGTCTCTTCTCATAAAGCTTCTTTATGCAGGCTGGAGCGAAGCTAAGAATTCTGTCGGCAGAGCTATAGATAGGCTCCTTACAAAGCTCAGAAAGAAAATAAAGATTATTCCCGAAGCACTTAAGGGACTTGAAATAATCGAAGGTACAGATCTTATTGTACTTATTCTTATTATTCCCGTTGCTTCCGCAGCAACAACATTTGTACTTATTAAATTCGGTATTCAGGAGCCCTTTGCTTTGCTTTCTGAAAAATTAGGTGAGGCTCTTACTTCTCTTTCTTCTTCAAATGTAATTCTCACTGCAGTTGTTATGGGACTTATGGTTGGCTTCGACCTTATAGGACCCGTATCACTTTCTGCTTTCTCTGTTGCAACGGCAGCTTATCTGACAACAGGTAATGCACAGCTTATCACAATCTACAGTGTATGCTTTATTGCTGTAGGCTGGACTGCGTTCTTCGGCGTGCTCTGCTGTAAGATTTTCAAAAAGGGTAAGACTGATACTGACGATATGAATCTTGCAACATCAGGTCCTATCAATGCTTTCTTTGAAAACATCAAGCTTACAACAGCCTTTGCTATGCCTCTTGCTATGAGAAGTCCCTTTACCGTTATTCCCGGACTTATGGCAGGCTCTGCAATCGGCGGTCTTCTTACGGCAGTATTCGGTATTGTAAATACTGCTTATACAGACGGATCACTCCCGAGATATGCAACGGGAAATTATACCTACGGCAGCGTGGATTATACCTTTACCGAGCTTTTCGAAAGAGGGGAGATATATATGAGCTTTACTCTTCCCCTTCGTTCGGGTGATTGGCTTGCATGCAGACTGCCTCTTTTCGTAATAATTCTTGCAAGCGCCTTCCTCGGCGGACTTGTTATAATGCTTCTCAAGGAAAGAGAGTACCGTTTCCTTAAGAAGAGAAATTGCTTCTATGAGTCAAAGGGAGATCTTGTACTTGAAATGCGTGCTTACGGTAAAAAGCTCGCAGAACAGCTTAAAGGTTAATAAAAAGATAAATCACCTGTCTTATGGCAGGTGATTTTTTGCTGATTGAATATTAGTGTATTTGCTTGAAAACAAAAAAGCCAACCTTTCGGTTGGTCTGGTGCGAGAGACGGGAAATAAACGAACAGCTCAGAAAACGTACAAGCTTCCGCGTGACCGCTTGCGGTGCCCATAATTCACTACGGCTTGGAGCGCCTGTGAATTATGACCGCTGCGCCATCCTCACCTTGCTTCATCTCCCTCAGGGAGCGCTTCGGTGACGATGCTGCCGATTCGAATCGGCTTTGCGCACTGTAAAAAACAAAAAAGCCAACCTTTCGGTTGGCCTGGTGCGAGTGTTCATAAGGGATTTACTCAAAATACAAGTAAAACCGGCTTCAAACATAGTATTCTACACTCCTGCTGTTGCTTAAACAGAGTAAAAAGAAAGGACAAATACTATGAAAACTAATAATATTACTTACAGACGAGTTGGCGACTATAAAATTCCTAACCTTACATTACCACCCGAAGAGGCAAGTATCTATCTCAGTAAATGGGGAATGATGCATAAGGATTATCTTCTGAAACATAAGAAAGTACTGTTTGTAACTCTGCTCGCTGAAGGCAATCTGTATCAGCACTGTGCGGAGGTCGATAAGCAAGCACGAGATATGTTTGACACTCTTGTTGGACAAATGAAACAAGCTGAAGGTGTAACCGAGCATCTTAAAGAAACGAATCAGATAGAGTGGGTGCAGAGAATGGGTAATATTGAAGAGAGAGTGAGGGAAGTTGTGTGTGAAGAGTTGATTTATAATCAATAAAAGCAAAATCCGAGGGTTCAAAACCTCGGATTTTTATTATAAGTGCGTATAATTCATTTAAATAAAGAAAGCTAAAGTTTTAATGGTTTTTCTAAAGTGCTTTTGTAATTTTTCATGAAATCATCAAGATACTTTATAAATGAATCTGCTGCAAGTGAGTTGTATTCTTGGTTTTTACATGCCACTTTCAAAAGATTCTTGAGTTCTAAATAAATATTTTCAAGTACATCTCCGATATCTTTCTGTTTGTGGTTCAATGTTTTGCTATACAAAAACACTATGGTTTTTGCAGAGTTTTTATTTTCTTCAATTGTAGGTAAAATTCTATTTTCATAATTTAAAACAGATGAACCATTTGACAAAACACAATTAAAAACTGAAGAAAACCTTTCTATGACATCTTGAGCTTTTAAATCATCCGAAAGATTTTTATCTTTAATTTCTTTAAGCAAATCAGAAAATTTAATTAACTTAGTTATTTCAATATATGTATTAAACCTTTTTTCAAAAAGAGCCGTTTTGTTTTCTTTATTTGCTATCCTAACAGGCACCAAAACAGCAAATATCAAAGAACCTGTTGAAATGATTAGTGTAACAACATCTAACCAATTTATGTTCCCTATTTGATTTATTGCTTCAATCAACTTATTCAAACTATCAGAATAAACACACATTAACCATTTCCTCCGCATGCTCTATTATAAAATATATCTATCCTTTGAAACATTTCAGTTTCATCTGTAGTACTACGTATAGTATAAATTACATCTTCCAAAAAATGCCTAATATTAATAAGCTTTACTCTGTCGTCTCTATAGTTAAGTTGAATACAATTAAATAAATAAGTTAAATCATATCTTCGAATATTTTTGAAATCAAGGTTTTCATTTGAAGGTATGTACTTTATAAATAATAGTTCTGTATCGCCTCTATATCGAAATCTTGGCGTAAACTTCTCTAGTATATCTATAAAATCTATAAATGTTTTATTGCTATAATGAATATTTCCTAATCTGTTAATTCTAATTGCTATAGTGTTTTCATTGTAAGGGCTCCAATCAGGAAATACCGGTTTAAAGTTCGTGTTTGGATAATGTACATATCCTGGCAAAAAGAATTGGATTCCTTCGCCTGTTCTTCTATCCATATAATCAAAAATATTGTTAATTATATTTGATTGGTTAAGAGATAAAACTGTGTCTGGGCTAATCAATAAAACAGGAATAAATTTTTCAGTATCTCTAACATTCCATTTCAAATAATCAGTGAAGTCCTTATAAGATATTACAGGGTTCATAACAACGCTCCTTTTTTATAAATCATTATTTTTATTGCTTTATTTTGCCCATGCAAACTTTAAGTGTTTTAGGAATTTAAACAAAAATTTCAGGGTAGTTAATTCTCACCGTTTCTATAGCTACTAAAACTTCACCCTTTGCAACTTCAAGGATTTCACTATCAATTAGTATTTCACCGTCTATTTCTTTAAGATAAAGTAACAGAGGCTGTTTTAATAATTGTAAAGCTTGTTCTCGCATAAAGCCGTGTTTTTGCAACCATATTACCTTTTTATTGTTTGTTCCGTATTCAACATATTCATACCAATCGTTTTGTAGTGCGTTTTCTCCCCGAACTTTAATTATGGCCTCGGAAAAACGTAAAAAATACATTGACAATTTATAATTGATTATTTGCTCGATGTCTTTCATTGTCTCATTAATAATTTGGTTTTTATGCTTTACCGAGCCGTTATAAGTTTCAAAGTGATATGAAGGCTCAAAAGAAATCAAATTCTTATTATACTTCTGATAAAAATTGATTGAACTCCGAACTATTTCGTGTAGTCCCTTACTTTCCATCCATTGCATTAATATCACACTGTAATACCGCAAACTATTCCCTTTGCCCAAGGTTTCTTTCTCATATACTTCCCACTGGAATATTTCAGATAAATCTTCCAAAAAACTCAAGCAGTCTTGACGATCAAAAGAAGATGGATAATTTATATCACTTGATTTAATTCTTTGATAAAGAGATTCTTTTTGTTTAGCAGACACGTTAATATCATCATCGACTTGAACAATAGCGCTAAATTGATTTCTGATATCAATAATGTTCTGAGGCTCGAGCACGCCATTTTTTCTGAAGTCTCTGACTATATAACTGTCTTTATGGTTACATAAATCATGAAGAAGCATATTGAGACATTTTGTTGCATATTCATATGTAACTTCTGTGAAACCTTTATCAGCATATTTTTCGTTTTTTTCTAGTAGGTTTGTTCTTCCTTTCAACAGTCTTTCAACTATATACTTTTTGTGTTTTTTATCTAATGCTTTTTGTGGTAACAGTTCTTGCTTTGGAAGTGGCTTCAATAATACATCGTTGAAATAGTTTTGAATACGATTGTTTTCTATAACCATAAAAACATTACCATATTCATTCAGTGTAACTCTTCCTGCTCGTCCGATTAAATTATATGCATCAATAACCGACATTGCAGAACGCCCTTTTTTGTTGTCGAATATAAATAGATTATCGACAGGAACATTTACACCTTCTAATAATGTGCTTGTACAGAAGCAATATCTAATATCTCCGCTTCTTAGTAAAGCTTCGACTTGTGCTCTGATTTCTGCTGGCAAAGCTCCAATGTGAAAAGCCACTCTATTGCGAATTAATTTTGCTAAATAGTAATCTTTATGTATTTTTTGCTCAATTTCTTTTGCTACGGCTTCTAATCTGTCATTAGGCTCACTTTCAACATTATAATCATTATCCTCTAATAATTTGCTAAGTTGAAGGGCATATTCAATAGCTTTGTTTGCAGAAGATACATAAACTAAATTACATTTACCTGTTCCTAAATATAGTAGTGAATGCAAACGGTCATTAAAGCAGTTATCAAAATAACCGCAATGAACAAAGCTTTTTGTAAGATTATTAATTATGGAATAGCTCCTATCTTGAAAGTTTAAGTATATTTTATTTTGTGTAACCGGTGAAAAGCTAAATGCTTGTCCTTGAGCATAATTATTTGTCTGGGTATAAAAATCTGTTAATTCAAGATATATATCAGGATTGGGAATAACGGGTGAAGAAAAATAGATATAAGTATCTGAACAACCTTTTAACATTTCCAAAATTTTATAATATGTTACACTTCTTTTATCCTTATCGGATATTTTGTGTGCTTCATCTATAAAAACATAATTAAAAGTAATGTCAGGTTGCCTCAACAAAGAATAATACAATCTTTCAGGCGTAAGCACAGCAATAAATTTCTCATTGTGCTTTACTGAAGCTGTGTTTGTTATAACTTTATGGCACCCAACACCCAGATAATCTTTAAAATCTACAATAATGTTATTGGCAATCTCAGACAATAACGCTCTGGTTGGCACAACAATAACAAAGTTATCATTACTTCCAGATTTTATCTTGTTTCGGATAAAGCTTTTGATTAGGAATGTTTTACCCATAGAAGTTGGTGCTGAAAAGCTATAATACTGGTTTGTTTTTAAGCTTTTCAATAATTTCTTCTGTGTATCGAAAAAAGAGCCTTCGCTATCTGGAATTTGATTATCTATACGATGACTTTCTACTTCTAATTCTCTTAAAAATTCGTATGTTCCTTTAAAATGTTCTTGTTTTTCAGTTATCAAACCTAAAGATGCAAAATTTGAAACATTTTTATATACACTTTCTTTTACAAGATTAACTTCATCATTATTTGCAAACAATTGAGAAATCAATATTACTATTTGTTGTGATAAGTTTTGCAAACCTTGATTATCAGATAGTGATAGTAAATCAGCATAATTTAATAACAATTTATAATTATTATTGAATTCTATTTTGCTTTTTCCAAACAATGAATTTGCATAGTCATATAAAAGCATTTGAAAATTATCTTGTAATGCTTTATCTTCTGTAATATTTGAAAAAAGAAAAGATGATAATATATTATCCATTACGAATTTCCTCCCATTTTAAATGAGGGCTACCTGATGTCAAAGATTCAATTATAACTTTTCTGTCACGTTGTGCATTGTGAAAAGGAAGAAAATAAAAATTGAATTCATAGTTGCATATTTTATATTTTTTTATAGTTTCAATGATTAGTGTTTTATATTCTAATACTTGCTTTATATTTTCTTCTATTACTTTTTCATCATATTGATCGTTAGTATCATTTTCTCCAATATAATCAATGCTGTATCCAATAAAAATTCCGAAAACGGTCTCTTTTTTCTTGCGCGGAACGGCAAGTATATAATCTTTTATTATCTTTGCTTCTTCCTCATCAACAATTTGATTCATTAAATGAGTATCAAGCAAATTTCTATCTTGTATATTGTCTTTAAGATAAACATCTATTGATTTAAAACTTGCTTCTATTCCGTCCTTTAATTCGTTTTGTATTTTTGCTTCTCCTATAACTAATTGCAAAATTTTCTCTCCGGTCTGCTTGGTTCGAAATCTAAAATGTATACCATCGCAGCCTTTTATATAATCTTTATGGTTGGTTTTTAGTTCTACTTTGCTGAAAAGCTTGGGAGCCTTTAAATCTTGCTCTAAAAACAAATATAATAATATTTCGCCTAATTCACCACCGGCACCTTTATCTTTTTCAGATGTAACAGGCTTTAGATGGCTGAGTGCTTCCAGGATTAATGTGCTAGCTTTTTTCGGATCTCGAGATGCTTCCAAGTTCCTCTTTCGGTCAAAAACATACTTTGTAATATTAGGCAAGATATATTCATATAACTCATCGTAATTAAAAAGCTTATTTTCTGTATTAAGCATAAATAACCTAAGCCAATTTTTATTAACGACATCAAATTCTTCTTCATCAACCTTATTGAAAATTCCAAAGCCATCAGAATATGAGGTGTTTTTAAAGCCTTCCATAAAAGATACCTCTGCCTTCAATGAATTTTATTATCCAGTTTTTGTTTTAAAAATGGACGAATTGTGTATCCGATGAGTGCACGGATTTTTCTTTTTTGTGCTGTACTTATATTTGTCTTGTCTCGCTTATTAAACATATCAAGCAAAAACTGGCAATCGTTCATACCATCATAATTGTTATAAGCATTATCTTCAAAAGCTCCCTCTTCGTATAATGCAATAATAAGTTTTCTTGTAAAGTAACCGGAATCAAGCGTTATAAATTCGTTGTTTTCTACTGCATGAAGAAGTCTGAACATATCTTCCTGAACTTTTGTTTCGGATTGTAAATCTTCTCTTCCAAACTTTCTTATACATGAACTTCCGATAGGATATAAATAATTCCCGTTTAGTTCATTTTCTATTGTAAATAAATATCGTAAATTTTCTTTGCCGCAAATGCAATCCGAACTTCGCGATAAATCTTCTTCACAATCGGCAATTTTCCATTCTTTAACTGCAATCTCCCAGATATTGCTTTCAGATAAAGCTAAGACCTCGTTAATCAAAGTGTCTAAATACACACTCATATTAAGTCAACCTCCTGATACTTCTTTATGAAGTAAAATATAAGTTGTAAAACACAATTTCCATAATAGTATTTATAATACTTAAATATACAGTATATAGACAACAACCTAAATACATCTTACAAAAACGCTTGATTTTTCGACAAAAATGCTTAATATTCGACTGAAAAACAGTATTTACACTTAACAACACTGTATAATATTGACTTTTCACACTGTCAGTGCTATACTGATAAAAATATTTGAAAGGCAGGTGGACAAAATGATGATGAATCTTAATCTTATGACTTGGAGAGCTGTTTTGTCCGTTTGCGATTGATGTAATATATCTTTCAGAACATACAGGCATCTCCGTATATTTTCGGAGGTGCCTTAATTTTTTTGTCGGAGGTATGCAATATGAAACTTTTAGTTATCCGCCATGGAGAATCAGAGGCAGATTTGCTTGATGTACACGAAGGTAGAGCTGATTTTGCTTTAACTGAACGAGGACATAGACAAGCTGAAGCTATGGCAAATTATGTTGCATACAACTATAACATCTCAAAAATTTATGCAAGTACATTAACAAGAGCGAAACAAACGGCTCAACATTTGTCAAATAAAACCGGCATACCTATTGTTTTTGATGAAAACTTGATGGAATTCAACAACGGTCTTCTTGCGGGTTTGCCAAGAGCGGTTGTAAGAGAAAAATATCCGATAATTCCTGACTTACCTATTGATAAATCTGTTTACGGTCAGGAATCTCAGGTTGAATTCAGGCAGAGAGCTGAAAATGCACTCGCAAGAGTTATTAGTGAATCCCAGACAGATGAAACTATTGCTATTGTTTCTCACGGCGGAATGATAAATCAGCTTTATCGTTCACTATTTGATATGCCCATTGACTGTAAGTTTTTCTTTAATACCGCTGACACGGGTATTCATGTTTGGAATTTGACTGACACTGAAAAACGAGTTGTAAAAGCCAATTTTGACGAACACACAAACGGGATTTAATGATATAACGGGAGAAAAATTATGAACTATCCTAAAATGATAATTTTTGATTACGGTCACACTCTTTTATATGAGCCTGATTGGAATACTGGCCGAGGTAACGAAGCTCTTTTAAAATATGCTGTAAAGAATCCTAACAACTGTACCGTTAATGATATAACCAAGGGGGCGGAGCTTATTTTCGGTGAGCATGTTGCAAAAGTACGTAAGCATGGTTATGACATCAGCGGACAGATTGCAAACCGGACGCTTTATGACTATCTTGGCATAGAATTTTCGTTATCGCCTGTTGAAATGGAAACTGTGTTTTGGGATAATGCATCATCAGGTGCAATTATGCCCGAAGCCGATAAGATGCTTGATTATCTTAATGAAAATGGAATTAGAACGGCGGTTATCAGTAATCTTTTATGGTCAGGTGAAGCTCTTACAAAGAGGCTTAACAGTCTTCTTCCTAACAAC
>JAZRQQ010000069.1:0-7922 GCA_045649935.1 Acutalibacteraceae bacterium
AGAGATATTGAAGCCGCCATTCATATTCATAACCTTTACGTCTGTGATAGCATCGTCAACATTCTTTGACTTCATATAGCCGAGATAAACAGCCTTGTCACCGCCGGGGTTAAGGTTTTTATCAAGGACTGTGAAGCCTGCATCTGTGAGCATCTTTTTTGCTTCATCTGCTGTGGCCGCTTCTGCCATTTTGAGGTCACTTAAATAATAAGTTACTCTGCCTGCGCTTGCGGGCATCATCATTGTTACGCACATAGTGGCAACAAGAATCATGCTGATTAGTACTTTTAATAATTTCATCTGTAATTGTCTCCTCTCGTGTTTTTAAACAATATTTTCACTTTCACGCTTTTTCTTAAGTTTTACATAAATAACTGCACCTGCTGCGGCAACAAGAAATGCAGCAATTACCACAACGGAGCCTGTGCCGAGCATTGAGCCCATATACGATAAATTTGATTTCAATTCACGGCAAGCGATAAGATAAATATAATCACCGCCTGCAGACTCATTAACATCCTGAGCTACTGCATTCTGATTTGTAACAATGTCTTCTCTGTACAGAATGTTGCCGTCGCGATGCTCCATGTAGCCCCGGAAGGTTTCATCGCCTACCTTAATGTCAATCAAGGGGCTGGTATTTACAATATCAGACCTTTTGGTTGAATAGAGGTAAATATACTTGCCACCTGCTTTATAGTTCAGGTCAAGATTTGAAACAAGTGTAAACTGATTCCAGTTCTGATCCGGATTTTTACTATCATTTGTCAGTGTGAGGGCGTAGATAGCATCATTTTTATCAGCTGTTCGCTTCATACCGAGATAGATGAAATGTCCACCTGCGTCTTCATTAAGATCCTTTTTGATAATATCGGTGTAGCCTGCTTCAAGAAGCTTGGTCGCCGCCTGAAGATCTCCGCTTGAATCTGCAACAACATTGATGCTCTGAACATAAGGCTTATCAGCACCCTCACGCTTAAATGAAAGCTGATTGCCTTGCATAAAATAGTCATCTTCAACGAAGATTTCAGCTCCGCCTGCTTTCACATTTTCATTGTAAGCAGTTATAAAGTGCTTGTTATCCATTGTGAGTACAGGCTCAAAATCATCATAAGAGAACATATCGGACATCTTGATTTCTGTAATCGGAGCACCTAAAGCAGGATGGTTTGAAACATAGACATAAACCTGACGCTCAAGAGCACACTCAGCATCGCTCTTATTGCCCTGTTCAGTAAGACTTGCAAGAGATACACGTGTATATTTAACAGGGAAGGTTTCTCCTTCATAGGTAATCGTTCTTTCAACTTCCTTTTCAGGACGCTCACCCTTTTGAGCAACATAGAGTCTGATATCAGTAAGCGCTTCACTTGCCTTGTCGGATTTCTGAATACCCACATAGGTGTAATTGGCATTTTCTATGTCGTCATCCTCATCGAATTCGGTGTTGATGTTAATTCTGTAAGTGGTTGTTGCACCTTTACCGAAAAGACTGTTTTCAACAACTGCCTTGCCTATGTTTTCACAAAGAATTTCTTCCTCTGTTTTGCTGTTCTTGATGTTAGATTCGCGGATTTCTTCTCTTGATTCAATATAGATAGCTGATACGTACTTTCCTTCTTTGGGATTGCTCTGAGCAACTGCCTTTCCGTTTTCTGTTTTTTCATTACGGAAGTACATATATACCTTATCATAAAGAACGGCTTTTACATCCTCAGAGCTTAAACCACCCATAGTCGGACGCACACCGATAACTGCATCACCGTGTGAAGGAACAATGTTTGCAGGCTCAGTACTGTCACCTATCATACAGATAACAGGTGTGAAGTTTGAAGGAATTTCACTTGTACCCAAAGGTGTTTTGGAAAGGATAATATCATTTACTGTAAGTGGTGTTCTGTCTGCCTGATAACCCGAAAGGTAAAGCGCATTCACCTTGCTGTTATATAACACCTGAGTTATATCCTGATTGAATACATATTCCTCTGAGTGTACTGCCGTACGTTGGGAAGGAGAAAGATCCTGATACCATGCATCAGCCTTACCGTAGCTGTTTTTTGAGCTATAGTAGGTAATAGTGCTGTTTTCATGTGCAAAATAATAGGAATAATAGTCTCCGAACTCTTTTTTATTATTATCGCCCTTATAAGGGAACTTCTTTCCTGTATAGCAAGTACTGTTGTAGCTGAGTTCGGCAGCGGCAAGCACATAGCCCACATTAGCGTAATCAACTGAATCAGCAAATCTGTCCAGACCGTTACTCTTATTAGCTGTAACACCGTAGATTGCACGGTACGGGTTTTTGGTAGTGGTGTATTTGTATGCCAGGTTGACATAGTTGTTGGAACCACTGCTGTTTCTTCCGGGGAAATAGAAGTGGGTCTGAGAATCGAAATCTAAGAACTGCTCCCCATAGTTCTGAACCTTATAAGCTCTGTAGCTGTCAACACTGTTTTCAAACATATCGGTCTCATCAAAATATTCAATAGGATGACTGTAACCTGTATCTGATGTGAAGGTGTTGTAGTAATAAACGTCACTCTTGATACCTGCAAGGTAATCGGGACCTGCTGTAAAGGTGGTTTCGGGCATAAAGTAAAGTCTGTAATCAGTTCTGCCCAATGTATGTGCCATACCGCCTGAGAACTCATTTACGGGTTCATATCCGAGATTTGCATCGGGAAGGACATTTTTTTCATAAACTGCAAGATGCAGAACGGGAGGCGCAGGATTAGAGCTTGTTGAGCTTACCATAAGTGAGAAATTACCGATGGTGCCCATTGCTCCGTAGTTAAGATCACCAAAAGTTACACTCGAGCTGTTGCAGTTATAAAGAAGACGGATGTCTCTTACAGCATCATTTGCATTTGCAGTAAGCTTATAACCGATAAATGTTGATTCACTCTTCTTGCAGCCGAAATCATGGTTAAACACAAGGAAGCCGCTGTCTGTAAGCCTCTTTTTAGCCTCATCCTCATGCTTGGCGCTTTCAACTCTGATATGGCTGATGTAGATTTTTTCGCTTTCAACGGGAGTAACCTTATCCTGAGAATAATGAAGGTAAAGTGCAGGATATTTTGAAGACACCTTGTCAGCATAACCGTTGAGGTTTTCAGCAACAGTTTTGCCGAACATTGCAAGAGGCACATAACCTTCCTTGTCAGTACCCGTTTCGGTTACAAGCAGAAAATCTGCCTTAATGGGATTACCTAGACTTGACTTATTTGAAGTGTAAAGAGCCATCCACCTGTAGCCTTCATTTGCGTTGATATCTGAGCCGCTTTCGTTATCCTCTGTATCAAGTTCCAGCTGTTCGTCCGTTCTGACATTATCGACTCGTTGATAATATGCATAGGTTGAAATGCCTTCTTTATTTATAGCCTCATCAACCATATACTTAGGTATAGAAGTTCGATCGTAATCCTCAGACAGCATCCACGCAATAATATCCTCAAGGAAGAATGTGATAATAATTGAGCAAACAATACTTGCAACAATAAAAATTGCACCCGTAACGGTCATAATTGCAGATACAATTGCCGCTGAAGCAAAAGATGAAATTGCACCGGCTATTGAATAGCAGGATATAAAGCTGAAGAATTTCGGCGCTATAACCATGGCACATTTTGTCACAAGAATTGCACCTGATGCAATTGTAAAGCCGCTTGATACAACTGAAGCGATATCTCTGTACTTCTGAGCGAGAGTATCAACATCTTTAGCAAAAATATCGTACTGCTTACCCGCAGCGATACTGCGCTGAGCTTCGTTTGTAAGTCCGACCTCCTGCTCAAATATATCAAGATTGACACCGTCCCAAATGGGAACTTTTTCGTCTGTATCAAGATTTTCAACGATTGCTTTTCTTGCTTCTTCAAGCACTTCCTCAGTATTCTGTGAGCCGATAATAAAATTATAGGGGCCTGTCAGACGAAGCATAATTTCCTGACCCGGTGTAAGACACTCAATAAGGGCATAGCTTTCATAGAGATTCATTGTATTGTTAAGACCAATTGTAAACATATCCTCTGCAGTCCATGCACCGTAGTCCTCAGTATTCCGGATACCGACAGTATAGCTGCGGAGAATTGTCTGCAAAACAGTAAACATATCCTTATTTTCTGCCATCTGTGTGAAAAGCTCTTTATCATTTTCATCTGTAAGGTCTTCATAAGTATAGGTTGTGTCATAATAACCCATAATATAACAGTATATGTCATTGAACTGCTGAAGAACAGGTCTGAGCTTTGTTGCACGGTCACGGTACTTTGCATCCTGCGATGAACCGTAAGCTGTAGGGTCAACATTTGCGAGTCTGTCAATCCAGTTTTCACCGGCCTTTTGCTGAACACCGAGAGCAAGAAGCGAAAGAATAGGATTGAGTATATCCTCGTGACACATAAGAATCATTCGGCCATAATCCTGATAAGTACCCGTGCCGCTTAACATAAAGTCACCGAGAAGAGTATTTGCATCATACTGAAAATAGTTGAGAGCTTCTTTTGCATAAACCGCAGCAGGGACACCGTTGTTGTAGTTCTGTACAAATTCGTTTATAGCGGTTGTCATTTCCTGAGCAAGGCTATAAACACCGTCTATTGCATCGTTGAGAGATGCTTTGAAATCTGTTCTTTGGAAACCGCCGCTTTCGTGCATGACCTTAATATCGGTAATTGCTTCATCGGGGTTTTCAGTTGTGCTGTAGCAGATATATACACCGAGCTCACCGGTGCCTTCATTAAGGTTACCTTCAAGCAGTTTATAGCCGTCCGGAAGTTGATCCTCAGCTTCCTTCTCACCGTCAGCATAAATTATCTTGATATCCTTTAAATAAAGAGTTTTGTTGTCCCAGAAAGCTGCAGTTGCTGTCTGACACAAAACCGTGAAACATAGCATTATTGACATGACAATCAGGGAGATTTTTTTGAATTTCTTCATTTGCTTATACTCCTTTTCTTACGATTTTTATATACCAATAAAACAAAAGGTACATATGTTACAATAGGAAGAGACGCACCTACATATCTTAAATCAGATTGAACAAGCATATTGAACACCGAATGATATGTTATAGCTAACGACAGCAGTGCGAATGTACCGACAACAAACAGCTTTTTATTCTTATTGGCAAAAACAAAGCCTGTACCTACCAGGAATGTGCACATTCCGTGCATTATACCTGTACCGAAGCCTCTCATTATTGCCCACAGCATTGAAACATATTCAACGTTCTGTGTGAGTATGTATGTGTTTTCCATAACCGCAAATCCGATACCTACAGCCAATGAGACCGTTATGAGTGTCTCTTTTTTGTTGGAGATTTCTTTTGCAAAGAACAACACGGGAATTGCTTTGATAATTTCTTCTGTAATCGGTGTAACTCTTACTGTGAAGTCAAATACATCAAGCGGAATAAGATAAGTCAGAATACCGTTGACCTCTGACGCAAACACTGCAGAGCAGATACCGATTATAAAAAATATAACGATACGTCTTGGTTTTTTATCGATTAAACAAGCCATCAGTGCAAGCGGAATTGTAATACAGACAAAGAGGATATAAATTAAATTTTCCATGCTTCCACTCCTCTCTTAAGAATAACCATTGTTAAGATACTCACAACACTGAATATAACTGTTACAAACATAATCACAATAAGAATGTAATCATTAACATAGTACGCCCAGAGAACCTGCAATATAAGCTCTAAGAAGGTAAGAATCAAGGCACAGATATTATACGGTCTTATTGCTTTTACGAAGCCGAAACCAAGGTCGCTTATTATAGCGTGCTTGAAATTAAAATAAGAGCTGAAAATTGCAGCCATCCATAAAAATGACAGAGATATCTTAGTGCTATAAGGCATATCTGCAAAAAGGCATGGCAAATAAAGTAATGCGACCGTAACAGGAGCAATCAGGGCAATATATCTGAATTTTTTCATTGTCGGTGTTCTGTCATCAAGCAGACCGTCCATCTGTCCGTAGTTAGCGGTGAAAAGGAAGAGAAAAAAGCCTATTCTTCCAAGATATGCCGCTGTAAATCCGTCAGCAAGATCACCCGTGGTAATGCTCTGACATAAATGATAAAAGCTGCCCATTGCATAACAGCCCATACCCATAGTAACAATCTGCAGATAATAAGCTTTACCTTTTTTAAAGAAATTTTTAACACCATATATAAATGTTCCGAGTGTTGCCAAAAGCGGTAAAATATCTGCCATCCATAAACAAACCTCTTCAAATAAAGTCATAAAATATCCTCCTTTTGATGTTCTTTTTATAGTTAAAAACAATTCATCCGTTTTAAAGTAGTAATATATCATATTGACTCTTACAAACTGCTTACAAACTTACGGTAAACGGAGAAATATATTAATTTTCGAAGAAAAAAATCACTTTTAAGAATTTAAACTTTTTAAGGTAAGCCTTTTATGTAAGAATGGCAGGAATATCACTTTTTTGTTTTACATTACAAAAAAAAGCGTCTGCTTTTCAGCAAACGCCTCTTTATATCATATCATTTCAGCTCAGATATTACATAAGCTTAAGATAAAGCTCCTTGATTTCTTCAACGCTTGTTTCTCTGGGATTGCCGGGACGGCAGGCATCGTCGAAGGCTGACTGAGAGAGGAAATCAATATCCTCTGCCTTGACTATATCCTTAAGGTCAGCAGGGATACCCACATCAGCTGAAAGCTTCTTTACAGCATCAACTGCTGCTTTTCTTGCTTGCTCAATACTCATTGCTTCTGTACCTTCAACGCCCATTGCCTTTGCAATATCTCTGTACTTTTCACCTGTTTCAGGTGCATTGTACTCCATAACTGTAGGAAGAATGATTGCATTTGCAACACCGTGAGGTGTGTCATAAAGAGCGCCGAGAGGATGTGCCATTGAGTGTACGATACCGAGACCTACATTGCTGAAGCCCATACCTGCAATATACTGACCCAGAGCCATACCCTCTCTGCCTTCAGCTGTGTTTTCTACTGCACCGCGGAGACTCTTTGCAATAATTTCAATAGCCTTGATGTGGAACATATCACTCATTTCCCAGGCACCCTTGGTGATGTAACCCTCAATAGCGTGAGTGAGAGCATCCATACCTGTTGCGGCAGTAAGTCCCTTGGGCATTGATGCCATCATATCCGGATCAACAACTGCAATAACGGGAATATCGTGAACGTCTACGCATACCATTTTTCTGTCATTTTCAGCATCGGTGATAACATAGTTGATTGTTACCTCTGCTGCAGTACCTGCTGTAGTGGGAACAGCAATAATAGGTACACAGGGATTCTTCGTGGGAGCAACACCTTCAAGTGAACGTACATCTGCAAACTCGGGATTTGTGATGATGATACCTACAGCCTTAGCTGTATCCATTGATGAACCGCCGCCGATAGCAACGATGCAGTCAGACTCAGCTGCCTTGAAAGCCTCAACACCTGCCTGAACGTTTTCGATTGTCGGGTTCGGCTTGATGTCGCTGAACATTACGTATGCGATGCCTGCAGCGTCAAGAACGTCTGTTACCTTCTTTGATACGCCGAACTTGATGAGATCGGGGTCAGAAGCAACAAAAACCTTTTTGAAGCCGCGTGCCTTGATTTCGTCAGGGATTGCATTGATAGCACCCTTACCGTGGTATGATGTTTCGTTAAGTACAAATCTGTTCATTGGTTTCAATCTCCTTTTGCCGTCTTACGGCTAAATTTTACAGGTTTATTATAATACTTTTTCGCGCGGATTTCTATTGACAATTTGTTAACAATCCGTATGTTTTTTATGTTAAAAATGACCATTTTAAACAATGCGCTATATCTTGTGTAAGCCTTGAAGAATAAGGCACAAACACGAAGAAATTTAATCAAAAAAAGGTCGAAAAAGACTTGACTTTATTCACTTTTATATGTATAA
>JAZRQQ010000070.1:0-4089 GCA_045649935.1 Acutalibacteraceae bacterium
CTCACAGAACGACATGGCTACGATCCGACTTAGCTATCAGCCGTGAGCTTGAAACAGAGAAGGAAAGCCTTCTTGCTGCTCAGGAAGAGAAAATTCGTCTTGAAGGACAGTTTAATCTTATCTGTGAACAATTCTATTCTGCAAAAAGCGGTGTAGATGAGCTTATGGGTGAAAAGAATAACGCTGACAGCCGAATTGCGAATATTCAGAACAGCTTTAAAGAAGCAAGTAAAGCAGTTGAAGACCTTACCAAGGCTATTGAAGAAAAAGAAAATGAAAGTGAAATGCTCGGTCAGAAGAGAACAGAGCTCACTGCACAGCGAGAGGAAATTGCTTCAAGAATTGCAAAAATCAATCTTGAAATTCACGGTGCAGGCAAGGATCTTTCTGCAAGAACGACAGCACTTAATCTTCTCAAGGCAAGACTTATAGACCACGAGGACAGGGACAAGCATCTTGACAGAGAGATTGACAATATAAAGGAGAAAAATGCTGAGCTTGAAAAAGAAATAGAAGCACTTTCTCTTCTTTCAGAAAATATTCACCTTGAAAGTGAAAAGGCAAGAGCAGAAATTGTCAGTCTGCAGAAGAACAGAAGTGAAGAGGAAGAAAAATCTTCACATCTTCGTGTGAGTGAAAGAAACAAGTCTGCCGAAAGAGAAAAAATCAGCGGTGAGCTTGCCCGTCTTGAAGAAAGAAAAGAAACAATGCAGAGGGAGTATGACGATACTGTCAACAAGCTCTATGATGAATATCAGCTGACAAAGCGTGAGGCAGAGGCAGTAGGTGAAAGACCTGAGGATCCTAAGGCTGCTCAGAAGAGACTTCACGAAATCAAAGGCTCAATCAGAGCTTTAGGCTCTGTAAACGTAGGTGCTATTGAGGAGTACAAGGAGGTCAGTGAAAGATATGGCTTTATGTCCACTCAGGTAGGTGACGTTGAAAAGAGCAAGAAAGAGCTTATAAGACTTATCGGTGAGCTGACTGACAAAATGTCCACTCAGTTCAGAGAACAGTTTACGAAGATAAATACAAACTTTAACGAGACCTTCTGTGAGCTCTTCGGAGGCGGTAAAGCTGAGCTTATTCTCGAAGACCCTGCTGATGTGCTTGAAAGCAATATTGATATCAAGCTTCAGCCCCCGGGAAAAAATGTCAAGAGACTTGATTCACTTTCTGGCGGTGAAAAGGGACTTTCAGCAATTGCTCTTCTCTTTGCGATTATGAAGGTAAATCCCGCACCCTTCTGTATCTTTGACGAGGTTGAAGCAGCTCTTGACGATGTAAACGTAACAAGATATGCTCAGTATGTGAGAAGAATGACATCAAATACGCAGTTCATTCTTATTACTCACCGCCGCGGCACAATGGAAGAAGCTGATATGCTCTACGGTATCACAATGCAGGAGCAGGGTGTTTCAAAGCTTCTTGAATTAAAGACAGCCGAGCTTGCAAAATCACTCGGTATAACTCAGTAAGGAGATAAATATAAGCTATGGGTATTTTTAAAAAGTTCGGTTTCGGACTTAAAAAGACAAGAGAGGGTATGACCGGAAGAATAGAAGATGTTCTCGGTGCATACGAAGAAATTACTGACGATTTATACGATGACCTTGAAGAGGCACTTATTATGGGCGATGTAGGCTTTAAAACAGCTGTTGATATCGTTGAAGAGCTTCGTAAGAGAGTTAATAAGAATGAAGTGCGTAATCCTAAGCACGCTAAAATGATAATTTCTGATATTATCGCAGATATGATTGACGGCGGAGAGGATATGGGACTTGTTACAATTCCCTCTGTAATCCTTGTTATCGGAGTCAACGGTGTCGGTAAAACCACTACTATCGGTAAGCTTGCCTCCATGTATAAAAAGGAAGGCAAAAAGGTTATTCTCGGTGCTGCTGATACCTTCAGAGCTGCTGCAATTGAGCAGCTTGAGGTCTGGGCAGAAAGAGCAGGCGTAGATATTGTAAAGCACAAAGAGGGCGCAGACCCTGCAGCTGTTGTCTACGATACAATAAGCGCCGGTATTTCAAGAGACTGTGACATTATTATCTGTGACACTGCAGGACGTCTTCATAATAAGAAGAATCTTATGGATGAGCTTGCAAAGATATACAGAGTTGTAGAAAAAGAGCTTCCTTATGCCGACCGTGAAATTCTTCTTGTGCTTGATGCTACAACAGGACAGAATGCTGTTAATCAGGCAAAGGAATTTATGAATGTTGCCGAGCTTACGGGTATTGCTCTTACAAAGCTTGACGGTACTGCAAGAGGCGGTGTTGTTCTTGCAATCAAGAACGAGCTTAAGCTTCCCGTTAAGTTTATCGGTGTAGGTGAGCAGATTGATGATCTGCAGCCCTTTAATCCCAAGGTTTTTGCAAAGGCTCTCTTCGAGGATACTGCAGAAACCCATAAGGACGAGGAGGACTGAGAATGAAAATTCTTATTGCTACCCATAATAAGCATAAGCTTACAGAAATGGAAAGAATCCTTGCACCTATGGGCTATGAGGTTGTAACAGACCGTGATATAGGTATCACTCTTACTGATGTGGAAGAGACCGGAACAACCTTTATTGAAAACGCAAGAATCAAGGCTGAAAGCGGATGTAAGGAAAGCGGTCTTATCTGTATTGCCGATGACAGCGGTCTTTGTGTTGTTGCACTTGTCGGTGCACCGGGAGTTTATTCTGCAAGATATTCAGGTGAACACGGTAACGATGAAGCCAATATTGTAAAGCTTCTTGAAGAGCTTAAGGATGTTCCCGATGAAAAGAGAACAGCACACTTTCAGTGCTCAATCTGCGTCAGCTTTCCCGACGGTAAAGAGATAACAGCTCACGGCAAATGTGAAGGTAAAATCGGCTATGTGAAAAAAGGGGAGAACGGCTTCGGCTATGATCCCGTGTTTATGGTAGGTGACAAGAGCTTCGCTGAGCTTACAAGCGCTGAAAAGGACGCAATCAGCCACAGAGGAAATGCACTTAAGGTGCTTCGTGAAAAAATGATTGAGGAATAAGGAGTTCTATAAATGACAGGTAAAGAAAGAGCAGCATTCAGAGCTCAGGCAAACCATCTCGAACCTCTTTTTCAGGTAGGTAAGGGTGGTATGTCAGATGCTCTTATCAAACAGACAGATGATGCTTTAAGAGCAAGAGAGCTTATAAAGGTTAAGGTTCTTCTTGAATCTTCACCCATTACACCAAGACAGACAGCTGACGAGCTTGCCGCTGCAACGGGCGCTGAGGTTATCCAGGTTATCGGCGGTGTAATTGTTCTCTACAGAGAAAGCCCTGAGCTTAAGGAAAAGGCATTACAGAAAGAAAAGAATAAGAAAAAGGCAGCTAAGCTTCAGAGAGAAAAGCAGCTTGCTTTAAGAAAAGAGAAAAACAAGAAAATCGTATTTAAAGGCACAAAGAAGGCTCAAAATAATGCGTATCGGAATTTTCGGCGGTACCTTTAATCCGCCCCATATGGGACATAAGAAATTAGCTCTTCAGATGAAAGAGACAGCGTCTCTTGACAGAATTATCATAATACCTACCTGTCAGCCGCCTCATAAAGAGGGGAAGGATCTTGCATCCGTTTCTGACAGAATGGCA
Source organism: Acutalibacteraceae bacterium (assembly GCA_045649935.1). Taxonomy (GTDB): domain Bacteria; phylum Bacillota; class Clostridia; order Oscillospirales; family Acutalibacteraceae; genus UBA6857. Next base: position 3,605 of record JAZRQQ010000070.1, read on the forward strand.
ATGTGCAGATTGCTTTTCAGTGAGGATTTCTTTTCGGTAAGTGATATCGAAATCCGCCGAGAAGGCAAAAGCTACACTTATGATACTCTCTGTGAGCTTAAGAAAAATTATCCTGACGATGAGCTTTATCTTATAATCGGCTCAGATATGCTGCTCTGTTTTGATAAATGGTACAGATATAAGGATATTCTTTCTATGGCAAATCTTGCTGTAGCTACAAGGGAAGAAGAAATATCAGCTTCTGCTCTTAAGGAGTATGCTGAAAAAGTCCTTTTACTTTCTGAAGAAAAAGAAGAGTATGTCCTTGCTGATGTCAGGCCTTTTGAATGTTCCTCTACCTTTGTAAGGGATAAAATAAAAAAAGGCGAAGGCACCGGAGAATATCTTTCCAAAAAGGTCGATAAGTATATCAAAGTGAAGGGTCTTTATACTGATAAATACGAAAGCTACAGGAACCTTTTAAGGGAAAAGCTTGACGATTTCCG
>JAZRQQ010000071.1:0-38759 GCA_045649935.1 Acutalibacteraceae bacterium
GGCACAGGTGCGGCTCGCCGCCGCCCCTCCTACCGCTCCCCTGCAAAAAAAACCGCCCGCCTTCCCTCCACGCCGTAAAAGATACATCCGCGGAAAACAGTAAAAAAAGAAGGTTGCCGAAGCAACCTTTTTATTTCCCTGCAATGGGTCTGATAATATTCTTGTATACATATACAAAGCATACTGCCGTCACAGCAAGAGACATACATTCAGCTATAGGGAAGGCAAACCATACATTAGCAAGCTCACCTGTTTTCGAAAGAAGATAGGCTGCAGGAAGAAGCACTATAATCTGTCTTGCGAAGGAAACAATCATTGTAAGATAGCTCTTGCCAAGAGCCTGGAAGCTGGCGCCGAGATTAATACAGACAGCAGCAACCACGAATACAGAGCTGATAGTTTTAAGAGCAGGCACACCTATTGCAAGCATCTCTTCCTTTGCATCAAAGAGCAGAAGCATCTGTTCGGGGATAATCCACATAAGAACAGTTCCTGCCGCCATAATGCTTACGGCAATAACACTGCTGAAGCGCAGACACTGCATAATTCTTTCCTTGCTTCTTGCACCGTAGTTATAGGCAATAATCGGAATTATACCGTTATTAAGGCCGAATATAGGCATAAATACAAAGGACTGAAGCTTGAAGTATACGCCGAATACAGCTGCAGCTGTCGGGGTAAAGGAAAGAAGAATCTTATTAAGAAAGAAGGTCATTACCGAGCCGATTCCCACCATTATTATTGAAGGAACAGCAATCTTATAAATATTGGAAATGATTTTTAAGTCAGGCTTCATATCCTTTATTCTGACCCTGATTTCTCTGTTTGCCTTACTGTTGATAACGGCACCTACAATGAAAGCAACGCACTGTCCGATAACAGTAGCAATAGCAGCACCCTTGGCTTCAAGTCTCGGGAAAGGACCTATACCTAAGATAAACAGAGGGTCAAGAATAATATTTATAATTGCACCCGTAAGCTGAGTTGCCATTGAAAGCGTAGTTTTACCTGTTGCCTGAGCAAGTCTTTCCATAATAACCTGACCGAAAAGTCCTACAGAGCCTATACATACAACAGACAGATAATCCACACCGTAGTTAAATATTGCTCCTCCCTTTTCAACCTGAGTAGCAAAGAACAATTCCGTACCGAAAAGACCGAAAAGAAGGAAAAAGACTGAGCTTATCATTGCAAGCAGAACGCCCTGAGAGGCAATCTTATCTGCCTTTTTAAAATCTCTTTCACCGAGGCTTCTGGAAAGAAGTGCATTTACACCCACACCTGTACCCGTGGCAACACCTATCATTAAATTCTGTGCCGGGAAAGCAAGAGATACAGCTGTAAGAGCATCCTCACAAACCTGAGAAACAAATATACTGTCAACAACATTATAAAGTGCCTGTACAAGCATTGAAATCATCATCGGAAGGGACATTGTGATAACGAGCTTTTTCATATTCATAACGCCCATTTTATTTTCTCCGCCCATCTTATACCTCCTCGTTTTCTGATAATAAATTTTATAATAATCACAATTCGCTATTATAACATCTTTTATTATTTATTTCTACCTGTAAATCAAAAATTCTATGTTCAAATTGCTAATAATATCAGAAATCTTTTTGTGAAATATATCCAAAGCCTTCAGCAAGCTGAAAGAAACCCGGCTTTTTCCTTTGGTAAAAATGCCAAAATCTTTTTTAAAAATTCAAACCTATTTAAATTGTTTCAGAATTATGTTATAATATTTAATTACAAAAGCACTCATAAGGAGGCAGAAAAATGAAAACATTCAAAAAAGCTCTCGCCCTTGTTCTTTGTCTTACAATGATATTTTCTCTTGTAAGCTCATTTTCCTACGCTGCACAGTGGAAGGACAAGCAGGTTAAAGCTTCTCTGAGCTTTACGACTATGTCCGACCCTCACTTTTATCCCTATTCTCTTACAGGTGATAACTGTGAAGCCTTCCAGAAATTCAACGCTTCAGGTGCAAAGCTTTACTATCAGTCTGAAGCTATTGTAAGAACGGCTCTTGATACAATGATTCTGAGAAATCCCGATCTCAGATATATCTTTATCCCCGGTGACCTTACAAAGGACGGCGAATACGAAAGCCATATAAAATTTGCCGAAATTCTCAGAGAATACGAAGATATATACGGCGTGGAATTCCTTGTAATAAACGGTAACCACGATATAAATCACGAGGACTCGGCTACCTTCGAAAACGGCAGCAAGGAATTTGTCCGCACTATAAAGGCTGATGAATTCAAAGAGGTTTATGCTGATTTCGGCTATGATCTTGCCTTTGCTGAATATTCGGGAAAGGGTGACGAAATTCAGGGTAAGCTCTCCTATGCTGCTGACCTTACAGATGACAACGGAAACAGCTCTTACCGTCTTATTGCAATTGACAGCTGTATCTACAGCTACGGTGAGCCCTCCGCAGAAACAGGCGGTACCATAACAGAAGAGCTTATGCAGTGGGTAAAGACCCTTGCCGACGACGCAAAGGCAAAGGGAATTACTCCGATGGTTATGGTTCATCACGGTCTTTCAGCACATATGGAAATAGAGCCCTCCATCACCTTTGCATTCCCCCTTTACGGTTATATGGATGTTGCTGAAAGATTTGCTTCATGGGGTATCCACTATGCCTTTACGGGTCATCTTCATACTGATGATATCTCCTCAGTAATCAACGATGACGGTGATATTCTTTACGACTGTGAAACCACATCCGTGTCAGGCTTCCCCTGCACCTACCGTGAAATGACAGCTCAGACCTACACTGACGGTGAAACAGAAATGAGCTTCAATTCCGTAGATTTTGACGCAGCAAAGTCTTTCTCCCTCGACGGCAAGACCTACGAAAAGGGCACCTTCAAATATGAAGCTTTCCGTCTCGGCTATTCAGCAGGCAGCTACACTGACTTTTTCATGATAATGATCGACGATCTTCTTGACGGATATCTTCCGAAGATAAAGGAAGCAGGCAGTATCGGTGCCTTCCTTGAAACAATGGGCATTGATATTGAAAAATACATTTCTGATTTCCTTGCGCCCTATATCGGTGACGGATTCAAAATCGGAAACATAAAGATTTTCACCACCGAAAATCTTATGTGGTTCATAAATGACCTTCTTGATCAGATTTATGACCTTTATATTGAAGACGAAGAGGCTCTTCACAATCTCCTCTACGGTATTGTCGACGAATTCCTCAGCATGCAGGTTTCAGAATACTCCTGCACAAAGTTCATTGACACTCTCGGCTTCGGTGACAGCACAAGACCCGGCAACCTCGGTGAGCTTATTTTCTCAGCTCTTGCATACTGGTGTATGGGAAATGAGGATATTTCAGACGACCCCTTTGTCCGTGACGCCCTTAACAATTTCGAAAACAATATGCTTTTTGCCGATGTTTTCGATAAGCTCGTTGACCTTCTTCTTCATGATCTTATTGAAGATTCCATTCTTGCAAAGCTTGAAATCAGAACATACAAGATCCTGTCTGACAGTGAAATTATGAACAAGACCGGCGCAGGTATAAATTATCTTTTAAGTAAGCTTCTCAAAAAAGATATCACCTATATGAATCTTATCAACACTATCTTCTACCTTGAGGTTTTACCTTATAAGGATATTTACGATACTCTTGATCAGCTTCTCATAAGCAAATATCTCACTGACAGTCAGCTTGAATCACTCGGCATATTTGTTGCTTATGTTCTCGGTGATTTCACGGGTGATACAAACCCCGTACCCTCCGGTGACACAGATGTAATCTACTCTACCGAAAAGGTACCTGTTCCCGTCACAAGAGAAAACTACCGTCTTCCCACATCTGTTACCGTAACTATGGGTGAAAACAGCTCAACGGGTGCATATATCACCTGGCTTTCAAAGTCAACAGTAGACGGCGATATTGAAATCTATAAAGCAGACAGTGAACCTGCATTTACAGGCAACGCAACAGTTTCTGCAGATTTTGACATAGACCTCAGAAGTGAAAAGGTTGTCCGTTCATTCCCCGGTATTGATCTTGGTATTATCGGCTTCCTTACCTACGAGTTCGATATGAACAAGCACACAGTCTCTCTTACAGACCTTGAGCCCGGTGCAACATATTATTACCGTGTAGGTGACGCAGAAAAAGGTTGGTGGAGCGAAACGGGCACGGTAACTACTGCTGACGGCAGTAAAAACGTAACCTTCCTTCACGTTACCGATCCTCAGTCACAGAACGAAAAGCAGTATAAGCGTGCATGGGCAAAGGTGCTCTCTGAAGCCGGAGAAATATACGATTATGATTTCATTCTCAATACCGGTGATATCGTTGACCACGGTGATAACTCCAAGCACTGGGCATGGGCGCTCAATACAGCCTCTGAATATCTTATGGACACCTTCCATATGCCCGCCTCCGGTAACCATGAGGCATACGGCACAAATGCTACGGTCAACTACTTTACACTTCCCTATGCCCCCGCGCAGGACACAGCTTCAGGTATTTACTACTCCTTTGATTACAACAATGTACATATTGCCGTTCTCAATACAAATGACCTTGATGAAAACGAAGCAATATCAGAATCTCAGCTTGACTGGCTGAAAAAGGATATGGCTTCAAGCAAAGCACAGTGGAAACTCGTTGCTCTTCACAAGGCTCCCTACTCTCAGGGCTCACATTATGCCGATGATGATATCTGTGCAATAAGAGGTCAGTTACAGGCACTTATGCCCGACCTCGGTATTGATATGGTATTCCAGGGACACGACCACGTTTATATGAGAACAGGCTCTCTTGACGATAACCGTCTTACAGCCTATAACAAAACCTATCTCAGCTACGGCGGAAGCATCTACAGAACCCAGATTCTTCCCGAAGGCACAACCTATGCAATTACAGGTACCGCCGGTGTCAAAACCTATATTCAGAATGACACAAGCGAAACAGACAAATATTTCCCCAGAGCTGAAAAGATACTCTCTGTAGACGCACCTATGTTTGCAGGCGTGGAAATAGTTGACGGCATACTTTATTTCACTGCTTATACCGTAGATGAAAACGGTGCTGAGGCTGTTGACCGTTTCGCTATCCAGAAGGATACCACTCAGGGAACGGTAGAAGAAAATTACACTGAGCCCGAAGAGGAAAAGGAAAATTCACTCATAAATTTCTTCAGCAGCTTCAAAGCTATCGTAAGCAGAATTATCAGAGTTATGCGCAATCTCATAAAGCTCTATGCTTCAATTCTCAGAAGATAAAAATATATTCTCTCTGTAATAAAAAACGAAAGCGGTCACAAAATTGTGACCGCTTTCTCCGTTACTGATTTATATGTATGTCACCTTTTACTTTTACGCTGTAAAGGGGAAAGCTCTTTTTTTCTTTTGCAGAGGGCGCAAGGAGGGACGCGGCGGCGAGCCGCAAAAATGCCCGACGGAGTCGGAGCATTTTTCATTTGTGTGCCAAGGCACACAAGCGCCGTGTGCCCCGCCGCGCCGCGCACAGGGGCGGCCCCCCCCCTCTCCCTCCCCCGCTCTGTAAATTCAAACCTCCCACCTTACCTCCAAATCCGGCAGAGCCTTGCAGAGACAGCCTCTGTGCAACAAAAAAGACTGCCCGAAGCAGTCTCTTGTATTCTTTATCACATAACTATTATACACTGTTTCTCTGCTGAAATCAAGGTGGAAAACCTCTCCTTAGAAATTTAATTTTTTTATATTTATTTTTTATTGACAAATACAGATTTTACATTATTATAAAACTGATACTGTTTTTTCAGGAGGTGACAGCTATGAGACGTGTACCCATAGAAGGCAGCAGAGATGTTCCCGTATTCAGAAACATTGCCTATGCAATAAGGCTTGTGTGGCGATGTGATAAAAGACTTATGCTCGGTCATCTTATTCACGGCTTTGCCTATAATCTTTTCTCCCAGTATGTACAGAATATTCTTTTTCTCAAGGTGCTTCTGAGCATCCTTGACGGCAAGGGAAGCTTTAAAGAATTTTCGGTAACCCTTGTGCTTTTTCTTGTCCTTTCTCTTCTTCTTAACGTACTTAACTGGGGCGCATCCTATCTTATCAATATCTCAAATAAAAACGTACTCAAGCAGCTCAACAATCTTATTTTCAGGAAGGCTCTTTCCCTTGATGTTGAATGCTATGAAAATCCCGAATTTTACGATAAGTATCAGAGAGCTACCAACGTACTCGCCTGGGGTCAGTTTGACTCGGTGTGTTCAGCAGTTTCCTACATTTTAAGCAGTGTAGTGACTCTTGCTCTCGTTATCGGTACGGTTACGGTAATCGATCCCTCTTATCTGCTTTTCCTGCTTCCCGTTGTTCTTGTTTTCGGTATCGAAACCCTGAAAAGCAAGCTCGTATATAAGCGTGATATTGAAATGACCACAAACAACCGTATCAAAGCATATATTCAGAGAACAGTTTTCCTTAAGGATTTTTCAAAGGATATGAGAACATCAAATATCTTCTCGGTCCTTATGTACCGCTTCAGAGCCGCTGTTGATGCCAATGTTATGATTCTCAGAAAATACGGCTTCAGGCTGTTCCTTTTTTCAACGGTAAGCTCCCTTTTCAGTGAGTTCATCCCAATTATCGGCACCTATGCCTTTGCCGCCTTTCAGTTTGTTTTCACGGGTGCTCTGACCGTATCGGGCTTTTCCGTGGTTCTCGCTTCAATAAACTCCGTCAAGGAGGGTACTCTTGCCGTAGCAAGAAACTTTGACAGTCTCGTTCAGATGGCTCTTTATTTCCGTAATCTCAGAGAGTTTTTTGAATATGAGCCGAAAATCCATTCAGGTGAAAAAGCGGTGCGAGTATTTGAAAGCCTTGAATTCAGAAATGTCTCCTCCCGTTATCCATCAGCCGAAAAGAATTCTCTGAACAATATATCCTTCCGTATTGAAAAAGGTGAAACCATTGCCCTTGTAGGTGTCAACGGTGCAGGTAAATCAACTCTTGTAAAGCTTCTTATGCGTTTCTACGATCCCACCGAGGGTGAAATATTATATAACGGCATTAATATAAAGGAATATGACCTTTCCTCTTACCGTAACAGCTTCGGTGCAGTTTTTCAGGATTATAAGAATTTTGCTCTTACGGTCTTTGAGAATGTTATCGGTCACGAATGTACAGAAGAAGATAAAGAAAGAGCAATAACCGCCCTGAAGCAAGGCGGTATATGGGAAAAGATTTCTGGTCTTCCAAACGGCGGTGATACGGTTCTCACGAAAGAATTCCATAAGGACGGTATCGGTCTTTCAGGCGGTGAAAATCAGAAGGTCTCTGCTGCAAGACTCTTTGCAAAGGACTTTCAGTTTGCTGTACTTGACGAGCCCTCCTCAGCTCTTGACCCTATTGCAGAATATAAAATGTACGAGGAGCTTGTCAGGGCAACAGAAAATAAAGCTGTACTCTATATCTCCCACCGTCTTTCAAGCGCTGTTCTTGCCGACAGAATCATTGTTATAGAAGAAGGGCGCATCCTTCAGCAGGGCTCCCACAAGGAGCTTATGAATTCCGAGGGCAAGTACAAAGAGATGTTCACTCTTCAGGCATCAAGCTACAACAGAGAAAGTGAGGGTGACTCAAATGCTTAAAAAGAAAAACAAAGAAACAGCTCACTCAACTTTTTCAAACATATGCTTCTTTATAGGTCTGCTCTTTAAAATCTCACCCGTTCTCGTTATCGGTGAATTTATTATGGGTGTGCTTACCACTCTGCCCACAAGACTTATCAGTGTTGTCGGACTTAAATATATTATTGATGTAGTTACAGAGGGAGAAAACCTTGAACGCATCTTTACAGCCGTAGCAATTATTGCTGCCGTACTTATACTCAGCAAGGTCTTTGCCTGGATTTTTCAGGAATTCTATTGGAATGTGGCAAGAGAAAAGGTATACTACGGACTCAATAAAACTCTTTACGAAAAAGCAAAGCAGCTTGACCTTGAAAGCTACGACAATCCCGAATTTTACAACAACTTTATTCTCACTATTGAATCTTCCTCAGATAATATCACCAACCTTTTAGGTCTTGTGAGAAACTATGTAGGCAATCTTATATCCTTCTTCACAATTGCCGGTGTTCTTCTTACAATCGACCCTCTCTGTCTTATTATCATCCTCACATTTATCGGTATATTCCTGCCTCTGAGTAAAAAAAGAGGCTCCCTTCAGATGGCAAGGCGCAGAGACAATACCGAATATCACCGCAGAAGTGACTATTTCCAAAGAATATTCTACCTTCAGGACTATGCCAAAGAGGTACGTATGAACAACATCCATCCTATTCTTATGGACAGATACAACGATGCCGCTGACGATGTTATTGCTAATCAGAAGCGTTACTGGAAAAAGATTTCCGTTGTCTCCTTTATTCAGGATGCGGGTATTCAGATTCTCGGCTTTATGTTTGTTCTGCCCCTTTATCTCGGCTACTGTGTACTTGTAAAAGAAACCCTTACAACAGGTGACTTTGTTGCCGCCTTCAACGGTGCCTACTCTATTGCAATCTCAATAAACTTCCTTACTGTATGGGCAGTTGCCGTCTTCTCCGAAAGAGGTAAAATGATTGAAAAGTACCGTGAATTTCTTAAGACAGACTTCAGTATCCGTGACGGTCAGGAAAAGGCTGAAAAAGGTGAGCCGGAGGAAATTGTTATAAAGGACTTGTCCTTCACCTATCCCGGTAACAGCAGACCTACACTCGAAAAAATAAATCTTACAATAAAGCCATATGAAAAGATTGCTCTTGTAGGATATAACGGCGCCGGTAAAACCACCCTTACCAATCTGCTTCTGCGTCTCTACGATGCGACAGATGGCGGAATTTATATCGGCGGCAAGGATATCAGAAATGTAACTGTTGACTCACACCGTGACCGCTTCTCTGCCGTATTTCAGGACTTCCAGCTTTTTGCCTGCAAGGTAGGTGAAAATGTTGCCCTCAGTGACGGCTTTGATGAAGAAAAGGTACAGACAGCTCTGCAGCACAGCGGATTCAGTAAAGAGCTGAAAAAAGGAACACACACCGAGCTTTTGAGAGAATTTGACAATGAGGGCAAGATGCTCTCGGGCGGTGAATCTCAGAAGGTTGCTATCGCAAGAGCCTTCTATAAGAACTGTCCCTATGTTATTCTCGACGAGCCTTCGGCAAACCTTGACCCCATAGCTGAGTATAATCTTAATCAGGCTATGATTGAGGCTGCAGATCAGAAAACCGTCATTTTCATATCACACCGTCTTTCTACTACCGTAAATGCCGATAGAATTTATGTTATGGAAAAGGGCAGAATAATCGAAAGCGGAAGCCATGACGAGCTTATGAAGATGAACGGCACCTATGCCTATATGTTTAATCTTCAGGCAGAAAAATATAAGCACAAAAGCTGAAAGCTTTATAAAAATTAAAGAGGACGGAACTTTCCGTCCTCTTTCCCGTTGTTTTACTCTTTTCAAGCGAGAAATGCAAGTATCTTTTCCCAGACCTTATCGTCCTGGGCTGTCATTCTCTTCCAGTCATATTTATCTCTGAAGGCCTTCTTTTCCTCATCGGTACTGAGCTTTTTCACATTCTTCTGCAGATCGGCAAAAAAGCTTCCTGCATAGGCAGCTGCATCCTGTGTATAATTGGGATTATGATTTTTACCCGTAAGACGGAGAAAGGTAATATTTTCCCTGCCGCTTAATTCTCTTTCAAGAATATCGATACTGTTCTCCTTAAGAACTGTTTTGTCGTCATCGGAATGAATAACGAGCACCCTTGCCTTTGTGTTTTTCAGAGTCTCAACCGCATTGTAATTTACATATACAGGATTGGATTTTCTTTCAATTTCCATAACCGTCTTTCCGAAGGGTGACAAAATTCCTCTGAAAAAGCTTTTTACGATTTCGGATACACAAACAAAGCCCGACATAGCAACAACCTTTTCTATATCCGGATGAAGGGCCGTAATATTAAGGGTGGAAAAGCCTCCCCAGCTGTGTCCCATTACACTTATTGCAAGCTTACCGTAGCTTTCATCGGACTTTATTGCTCTGACCGCATCGTCAAGGTCACGGAGAGACTGAGCAAAGCCGTTGGTTGTTTCTCCGCCTGATTTCATACAGCCTGTATGGTCATAGGAAAACACACGGTATCCCGCTCTGCAAAGACGCTCTATTTCCGTCATATAGCCTCTGTGTCCCGAGCCCATGCCGTGGTCAAAAATAATGAGTCTGTCCTTATTGAAGCCGTCATAGTAATAAAAGCATCCCACCAGCTTATGACCGAGAGAGGACGAAAAAATAAATTCATCTCCCTTAAGACCGGGAAAATCCTCTTTTGAAAAATAGTGCACACAGCCTGTATCATCTGCACGGCTGTAAACTCTGCTGCGGTATATTTTTTCTACTGATTTCTTTAACACGCTGCATCTTCCTTTCAGCTATTATATTTTCATTATACATCACAAATACAGTTACTGCAAGAAAAACAAGACAAAAAGGACGGAATTCGATGTTCCGTCCTTTACGTGACTTTCTGTGCTTTGTCTTTAATCTTAATTGTCTTTAATTTTAATAAATATTATATATTCCCGGCATTGTTGTTCTTGTGACCTTATCAGCAAGTGACAGACAGCCGAGAAGGTTACAAGATGTCCTTTTCTTCACCCCGAAGGCGTACATAGGTACTCCGAGAGGGTGAAAAAAGGGCAAAATAATGCCGTAAAGGACGGAATTCGATGTTCCGTCCTTTACGTGACTTTCTGTGCTTTGTCTTTAATCTTAATTGTCTTTAATTTTAATAAATATTATATATTCCCGGCATTGTTGTTCTTGTGACCTTATCGGCTGTCTGAAGGGGTTAATGAGGAATGATATATCATACCCGTGATTCTGTAAGCATTGACATCATTGTCATATGCTATAGCACCTACCGTAAAGCCGGTAACCTTATTATTGCCGGAAGCGAGAGAAAGAAGTATTGTTTCAAGCATCTGCTGACCGTAAGAGGGTGAAATACCGAGAGGAATAAAGCTGTTTACCCTTACTGTAATATCGTTTTTCTCCAGCAGATTTCCGTCTTCATCACTAAAATAATTAACCTTATTTTCTTCACCCGCAAAGGAGAGATATATGCTTCTTATAGGCACCGGCAGATTTTTTGCCTCGTAGGCTTTTATAAACTTACAGTTTACAAAATTAGGAAGCTCCTCTTCAATATGAGCTATAAAACTATCTATTATACCGTTAGTTGTATGCATATTATCCCTCCTTATGTACAATAGCCCAATAATAGAGCTGTTTTTTTCCGAGATAAACAGGCTCACAGTGGTCGGTGCTGAAGGTGAAGCCGGAGGAAGAAATTCTGTATTCGGTACCTTCAAGGCACTTTATATCCACCTCAGCCGGTGCAAGAAGAAGATACTTATTAAGACCGTCATAGCCAAGCTCCGTAGGCACACCGCTGAGATAAATTTTATTCTTATATCTGAGGGGCTGCAGAAAGGCACAGAACTCCACAGTCTCCTCTTCACCTTCACAAATAACCGTAACACCGTATTTATCAAAAAGACTGTTTTTTATTACCTTATGCACCACAGCAGTAAAAGCCTCCGTCTCTGAGAATTGAGCTTGCAGCAGCAATTGCCTGATCCTTTATCTGATTTTCATAAAGCATTTCCTTGGCGAGATTGCGTCTTACGGTCATATCACCCGCAGTATAGGTTTCATATCTGTCGGTCTCTGTAAGACGGCTGAGAAAGAAGAAAAAGTGTGCCATAGCAGCTGCAGTATGTGTAATGAGAACACTGTTTTCGTCAGCATCGCTTCTGAGTCTTTCTCTGACCCACTGAAGACCTCTTTCACAGCTTGGATAAAGCTGCTCCTTTGTATAAGCTCCGTCAATATCCCCGTAATTCATAAGGCAGCTCATAACATCTCCTGCTTCAATCATAGCTACACCTCTTAGTCTGCTTCAGTAATGATTTTGGCAGCTTCGTTGTAAATCTTTGCAAAGCCTGATGTAAGAGTTATTGATGCTCTTTCGAGCTGACGGTCAATAAGCTTGTCAAACTCTGTAGTGAGAGGACCTGCCTGAACTCTTTCAAGAGCAGCTGACTTATCAAGACCGATAAGCATATCAGATGAGAGAGAAGGCATATGGATAAGCTCTGCGCCGAAGGGTGTTACAACGTTGCCTGTTGCATGGAAGCTGAGACCTGCAGCAGAATCTCTGAACTCATCCATTTTGAGAATGAGAGAAACAAGAGCTGAGGGAGCAATGATTGTTGTAAGATTGAACTTATCAAAAGCAGTCCAGAGAGATACGAGATTATCGTAGCTTAAGCTCTTGAGTGAAGATACTTCAATATATTCTGCACCTGCACCGCTGCCGTCATCACCTGTGATTGCCTTTACGGCATCAATAAACTGAGTACGTGCAATTGAAGCACCGATCTGCTTGAGAGCAATTGTGAAAAGATCAAGTCTCTGGAACTTGATTGCCTCGTAGGAGGCTGTAATCATTCTGCCGTACTTTTTAAGCTCAACAAGGTTATCCTTTACGCTGACCTTTGTTTCGGGAATGAAGGTGCCTTCGTTTACGGCGGTGAGAGTATCCTCAACTGCAGCAATATCCACTGCAAGTGAACGGTAATCAAGACCGTCGATCATAGTTGTGGTAGCAATAATCTTTGAAAGAATATCGTTTTCTTCATAGCCCTGCCATACTGCACGGGAAATATATTCAGGGAAAAGAGCTGCAGAATCTGTTGTTCTGAAGAACTTTTCAATTGAGTCACTGTTTCTGCCGCCTACCTTGATATCAAAGCGCTTGAGCTGTCTCTGATAAGCGTCGAGACCTTCAAGAGAAGTGCCCGTATAATTTTCGCTGGGGTCAATGCTTTCGAGAGCTTCCGTAAAGCTCTTACCCAGAGTATAAAGACCTTTTTCAAGTCTGATGTTGTCAAATGTTGCCATATTTTTTCCTCCTCTTATTAAAGTACAATACCGCAGGTGTTATTAACTGTATCAACATCTGCAACGAGAATGTGTCTTCCGTTTTCGCTGACTCTGATACCGCCTGCACCGTCTGCTGAAATTCTGTTGTAGCCGAGTACGGGAGCTGTGCCGGAATAAGCTACGGTCACATAGCCTCTGAGCACTGTGCTTGCCATGCCGTTTCTGATTAATGCACAGACACCGCAGAAATTGTCGTCTGCTGCTGCAGCGCCGACAGTTGTTTTGTTGATAAAGCTTACTGTCTTACCCTCTGCTGCACCTTCACCCGCATTAAAGGTTACTTCTTTTCTGTCAAATCCGTTAAGATATACGTTCATAATTTTCCTCCTTAGATTTTGAATTGTGAATAGTCATAATTTGTTTTTTCATCCTTCGCCGAAGAAAGCTGAGGCTTTACGGGAAGGACAGAGTTTGCCTGAGTGAGCATTGAATCACGCAGAGCTTTGATTTCACTGATACCCATTTTTTCACAGCCGCTGATAAAAGACTTTACGTCAACTGACGGCATAATGATAAGAGCATATTTTCTGATATCTCTTGTCAGCTGATCTCTGTATACGCCGGCCTCTTTGGCAAGAAGCTCAAGGTCTTCAATCTGAGACTTAAGACTTTCGATTTCATCAGCTGAAAAAAGAGTTTCCTGTGAAATACTTTTAAAGCTTTCAATTGTCATTTTTTCTTTCCTCTCCTTAAAGTTATTGAATGATTTTGTTACACCTGCCATTTTCTGAGCAGGCACAGCAACAAAAGACCATTCGTAAGCATCTGTGGGCTCTTTAAGAATACCGTGACAGATTTTTCCGTCATAGGTTCTGCCCTTTATATGCTCACACTGATGTCTTTTCATATCCTTGCCGCAGACAGAACAGATACACTCCTTCATACTGCAGCCTACGCTGACCTCTTTTTTGATTCCGCCTTCAATCTCTTTGATAAGAGAGGCATTTTCTTCGGTCCTTAGCATATATGCTCTTGCTTTGAGAGCAGTGTAAGCCTCCCCTACAGAGGTCTTTTTTCCCTGAGCCTTTTCAATATAGGTTCTGAAAATTCTTGCTCTCTGATCCTTCGATCTCATACTGTGATCAAAGATACCCGTCTTTCCCTTGAAAAGCCCGGCTAAGGCTGTAAGGGCTTCGGCTGAAAAGCGTTCATAGTCACGGTCAACCTCATTGTCACAGAGAGTAAGGGTGAATATGTATACATCCTCCTGCTTAAGCTCGGAACGGGTATAGGTGTTGATAAGTTCAAGCTCTTTTTCAATTGACACAGCTTTTTTCACCTCCCATTTCCCAATAGATACGGTCACTCTGGGCCTCGTAATATCTGCTCTGTGAAAGCTCGCTGATATCCTGAAGAGTAAGATTCTCCCACTTTATCTTAAAGTCACAGTCATAGCCTCTGAGGGCCAGAAAAACCGAACAGATACGTTCTATTACCGGAGAGAGCTCACGTCGGTAGGCGTCAATTTCACTTGTGAGAATATCCGCCTGCTGATAGCTCATCCTCTCCGTTGTAGACCAGCTCAGCCCCAGAAGAAAAGGCGGGATTCCGAGCTTTGCTACTATCTGCTCAATAATCTGCCTTACGGGAATCTCACTGTCAAGAATCTGATTATCGGCTCCGATTGCCTTTATGCTCACGTCACCTACGGCTACGAAGTCCTTTACGGCACCGCCGGATTTCATGGTGCTGCTCCATTCGTTTGCCACCTGAACAGCTCTTTCCTGAGCATAAGCCTTATCGAGGGTATCGTTCTGAGGCTTATAAGTTACTGCAAAACGGACGTTGCCCACTCTTTCCCAGTTAAGACCGATTGTATTGAAAATTTTAAGGAGTATATCACTCACAAAGGGCAGACCCTTAAGAACGGAGGTACCGTAGATTCTGCCGGGCTCAGGGTTGTGTACAGCAAGAAGAATAAGTCCCGGATAAGCTACAGGCGTAAATTCCCCTTTACTGTTTTCACTGCTTATGACAATATCAAGGGGAGACTGTCCTTCACTGAGACTCACAGCTTTGAGATCACTGTTGAAAAGATGGGTGATTGTTTCACCGTCAGTGACCATTTCACCTACAGCCGTTCCCATAGTGATAAGCTGCTCGAAGAAGGTTGAAATAAAAGCATCTATTCCTCTTCTTGTACCGCCGACACTGACAGAGCTGAGAAACCTTTCAAGACTTTTCTGTGCCTGTCTGTCTTCACACTCAACCTCAAAGGTACCGATAAGCCGTACAATCTTATTGATTGCAGCATCAATAATCGGAACCGCTTCACGAAGGCTCATATAAAGCCTTGCATCATTCTGTGAATCAGGCATATAGCCCGAAAGTGAAGAAAAGGGATGTGATTTTGCCGACGTCTGCGGCACTGCCATAACTTCCTTCTGCTTTGTTTGTCTGTTACGTTTTCCTAATGCCAAAATATTCTCCTTTCCTCCGCCTGAAAACAGCGGTAAAAGTTATTGTCTTGCAGCGGCGAGGGCGAAAAATCCGACCTCACCTTCATCCTTCAAGACTGTAGAGACAAAATATCTTATATCGTCCATAGCATGATCATTTTCTTTCTTCGGTGTGTCTCTGGCTGCATTCTCATCCCAACGGTAAAGGGAAAACTCTTTTATTGATGCCCTGCACACCGGTGAAATAATGATTCTGCCTTCTTTAAAGGCACTGTGCACCTTTCTTATTCCCGAAATCACATCGTTTTTTGCAGGTATAACCCTGTATCTGCCCTTACGTCTTATACATTCACTGAAGGAGGCAGCAGAAGGGTCGATGATAACCGCTTCGATATTTCTTTCTCCGATAAGCTCACAGAGCTTTTCGTAATATTCCTCGTCCGTCAGCTGTCTGCCCTCAAGACGGGAGGAATAATAGAATTCATCAAATCGGTACCAGACACCCTCATATAAGCCCCAGAGTCCCATTGAGGTGGGATTGACCGTGCCGTAGTCACAGGAAACATAATACTTTGAAAATGAGGTAACAGGAGGAGCTTCAATATATTTTCCGTTTGCTGCATCGGCATAGACAAGTCCGTCAACGGCTATCCATCTGCCAAGTACGAAGCGCTCATAAAAAGCACCGCTGTAAAGGCGTTCATAGCGTCTTATGACCCTGGGTGTAAGAGACGGGTTATCCTTCATAAGAAAGTGAAGATACAGACAGTTCTTTTCCTCTGCCTTTTTTATCCACTCCTCATAAAACCAGTGTCTCGGATTTTCGGGGTTACAGTTGAACCAGAACTTTGAAGAAGAAAGAGAGCATCGTGCAAGAGCCTGCTCGACGAAGGAACGGGGCATAAGAGCCACCTCGTCAAGAAGAACTCCTCCGAGAGTCATGCCCTGGATAAGTGCGGCAGAGCTTTCGTCTCTTCCGCCGAAAAGATAAAAACGGTTTGTTTTGCCTTCAAAGGAAATTTCTACAAGATTCTGACTGAGCTTCTCCTTGCACTGAAAACCGAGATCCCTTAAAATCGGAATGAGCGCTGAAACAATATTCCGTTTAAGTGATGCAATAGTTTTCCCGCAAACGGCAAAGGAAGTATCGTCGAAGGTGTAGAATGCCCACAGCACGAAAGAGAGAGACATACATGTTGTCTTTCCGCTTCTTACGGCCCCGTCACAGATAATTGCATCACAGCTGCTGTATGTGGATGCTCTGTGCCACCAGGAAAGAACCGTAAGCTGTTTTTTTGAAAAAGCAGTAAATTCGTTTTTAGCCATCGTCTTCATCACTCAGGGCAGCGGCACCCTTCTCAATTGCAGTATAAAGAGAAAATGCTGAGCCTTTATCAGTATCTGCCGCCATTTCTTCAAGATGTTCAAGAGCTTTCAGGCGGTCGAAAAACTTTATTTCTATTTCCCCGCCCCTCTTCCTTTTAATTTCCGCGATATTGTATAAATCCATTTTCTGAAGGTCCTCACCGGTCACCTCTTCCTTGAAAACAAGGCTTACGGGATCTGTATAGCACCCGAAGGCAAGACGGTAATAGCCGGAAACAATATCGGTTTTCCTTGCTCTTTTTTCCTTATCGCTTCTTTCAATTTCTTCGGCAACCTCTTTTTTCTTAAGAAGTCTTGCGGCACTCTTTTCAGGGAACATATACCCCGCCTTTGAAGCCGCTTCCCTGCCGTTTCGTGAAAGACAGTAATAAGTACAGAAGAGTCTTTCTTTTGATGATAAGTTGCTGATTTTAATTAACCCCTTTCTTTTAATGCAACCGGCTTTATTTCTTTTTTCAGATTTTTTACTTCAGCCGATTACACAGATAATCTGATTTTGTCTCTCATATATACCTCCGACAAGGGCAAAATTTGCGTGTTTTATGCAAAACTCAGTGGTTTTTCCGTAAAATTTTTTTATTAAGACGCCTGAATTGCCTTTTTTGTGCCCGAAAACCCCGAAAGTGACTCTTTTTCAGAAAGTGAATTTTTTTTGAATTAATTGTTGACATAATTTAAATGGTGGTGTATAATGAAACCAAGCTGAAGGGTACCTTTTTCAGCTAATATTTGAAACAGGAGGAATAACAATGAATTTTTCTGATATCGCAAACTGGATCGAAAAGAACTGGGACAAGATCTGTGACATTTGTGAAAAGCTTTTCGACGTTCTTATGAACAAGATTGCATAATTGCAGTTTAAACAAGGTTTTAAAATTTGAAATTTTAAAATTAAGAAGTCACTTATGTGGCTTCTTTTTTTGCCTTTTTTTAAAAAAAGTATTTATTTAATCATAGTAATGTAATATAATATAAATCTATAGTATAAAGGAGGGATAACCGTGTCAGCTTTCAGCAGCATACTTTCCGTAAGTGAAGAATATCTTAAGATAAAAGACAACATCCGCAGAAATGCTTACCCCTTCGGTATAATCGGTCTTTCTCAGGTGCATAAGGCTCACTTTATCTCTTCTCTTATGAGGGATACGGATAAAAAAGCTCTTATAATCTGCCCCGACGAAGGCTCAGCTTCAAAGCTCTGTGAAGATCTTAAGGGCTTCGGAATAAACGCCGACCTTTATCCCGCAAGAGATTTCCGTTTCCGTGAAGCCGACAGTAAATCCCTTGATTTTGAGCAGAGACGTCTTGGTGTTCTGCGTAAAATAACCGACGGAGAATGTGAATGTGCCGTCTGCTCTGTTGAAGCTGCTATGCAGCTCACTCTTCCGAGAGAGGAGCTTATAAAGCGCTCCCTTAAAATTTCCCTTTCCGATGAAATCTCTACCCACGAAGCAGTAAATGCTCTTCTTTCTGCCGGCTACACAAGAGCAGAGCAGGTTGAGGGCACGGGACAGTTTTCCTTAAGAGGCGGTATTCTTGATATTTTTCCGCCGGGACAGGAATATCCCGTAAGAATTGAATTCTGGGGTGATACAGTAGATTCAATTTCCCTTTTCGATACGGAAAGTCAGAGAAGACGTGAAAACATTGATTTCATAAAAATAACACCCTCCTGCGAGGTGCTTTTTGACTCCCATGAGGAAATGAAAAAGAGGCTTGAAGCTTTTCTTCCCTCAGTAAAGGGCAAGGGCTCCGTAAAGGCAAAGGCTGTTATCAGTTCCGATATCGAAAGCCTCAGTCATTATCTGTCTGTCGCAAGTGACAAATATCTTTCTCTTGCCTACGGTGAATGTGAAACTATATTCGACTATATGAAGGATGCCGTTCTCTTCGTCAGCGAAAGCTCTTCCGTAAAGCAGAAGCATACCTCTGCCTACACTCTTCTCACCGAAGATATAAAGGCTATGTTCGAAGAGGGTATTCTCACCAAGGGTCTTGACAGATACGCGCTGTCCTTCAGTGAAATACTTTCCCTTTATGAAAAGGGAAACACCGTATATATCGACAACCTTGCAAGAGGCTCCTTCGACACACCCGTAAAGTCTCTTGTCAGTGTAAACGCATCTCAGCTTTCCCGTTGGGACGGTACTCTTTCCTATCTTCTTGAGGATATTGAGCCTCTTATTAAGATGGGTTATACTGTCACCGTTATGGCTGGCACAGAGAAAAACGCAAAAGAGCTTGCCTACGACCTTGAAACCGAGGGCGTAAAAGCCCACTACTTCCCTGTTGTTCCCGCTGTATTTCCTGAAAAGCAGGTCAGTGTCATTTCCGGTACTGTCTCTTCGGGCATAGAGTATAACGGGCTTAAATTTGCCTTGTTCACTTATGCAAGAGCCGTAGAGAAAAAGCAGAGAAAGCATCACGCCGCCTTCAGAGGTAAAAAAGGACTTACCTCACTTGACGAGGTAAGCCGCGGTGACTATGTTGTTCATGCAGTACACGGAATAGGTATATTTGACGGTATAACCACAATGACCGTTTCCGGTAAGGTAAAGGATTTTATCAAAATCAATTTCAGAGGCAGTGACGTTCTTTATCTGCCCGTAACTCAGCTTGACCTTATTGCAAAATATATCTCTCCCAAGGATACGGACAAGGTTGTAAAGCTTAACCGTCTCGGCAGTGATGAATGGAAGAAAACCCGTTCAAGAGTAAAAACTGCCGTAAAGGATATGGCTGCTGAGCTTACTAAAATCTATTCGGCAAGACTTAATTCACCGGGCTTTGCCTTCTCTCCCGATATGGATATGCAGAACGACTTTGAGCGCAGATTTGAATTTGAAGAAACAGATGACCAGCTTGAAGCCGTAAACGAAATAAAAAGAGATATGGAACGGCAGAGTCCTATGGACCGTCTTCTTTGCGGCGATGTCGGCTTCGGAAAAACCGAGGTAGCATTGCGTGCTGCCTTCAAATGTGTTGCCGACGGAAAGCAATGTGCTATTCTTGTACCCACAACCATTCTTGCTTTTCAGCATTTTCAGACAATAAAAAAACGTTTTGACGGATTCCCCGTTGAAATAGATATGCTCTCCCGTTTCAGGACTCAGAGTGACAGAACAAAAATAAAAAAAGCCCTTAAACGGGGCAGTATAGATATAATTGTCGGCACTCATTCCATTATTGCAAAAAGCGTGGAGTTCAAGGATTTAGGTCTTCTTATTGTGGACGAGGAACAGCGCTTCGGTGTTGCACAGAAAGAAAAGCTCAAGGAAAAATTCCCCCTTGTTGATGTTCTGACTCTTTCGGCTACACCTATCCCCCGTACCCTTAATATGGCTATGACGGGTATACGTGATATGTCTGTTCTTGAAATTCCTCCCGTAGGAAGATTCCCCGTTCAGACCTATGTTGTACCTCAGGATATGGAGCTTCTTTCTGAGGCTATGGAAAGAGAAATCCGCAGAGGCGGTCAGATTTATTATCTGCACAACCGTGTTGAGTCCATAGAAAGACGCGCTGCGGAAATAAGAAAATATCTTCCCGATGCAAGAATAGGTATCGGTCACGGTAAAATGAACGAAGAGGAGCTCAGTGAGGTATGGCGTAAGCTTCTCGAAAATGAAATTGATATTCTTCTCTGCACCACAATTATCGAAACAGGTGTTGACGTACCCAACGCCAACACACTTATTATCGAAGATGCAGACAGAATGGGACTTGCCCAGCTTCATCAGATACGAGGCAGAGTAGGACGAAGCTCAAGACGTGCCTATGCTTATTTCACCTACAGTAAAAACAAGGAAATTACCGAAATTGCACAAAGACGTCTTTCAGCCATAAGAGAGTTTACCGAATTCGGCTCAGGCTTCAGAATAGCTATGCGTGACCTTGAAATCCGCGGTGCAGGTAACATTCTCGGTGCACAGCAGCACGGCCATATGGAGGCTGTAGGCTACGATATGTATCTGCAGATTCTTTCGGAAACAATAGAAGAAGAAAAAACAGGTATAGAGGCTCAGGAAAAGAAGGAATGT
Organism: Acutalibacteraceae bacterium; assembly: GCA_045649935.1. GTDB lineage: Bacteria > Bacillota > Clostridia > Oscillospirales > Acutalibacteraceae > UBA6857. The sequence goes on from JAZRQQ010000071.1 coordinate 20,864, forward strand.
CTTATTGATATTTCTGTTGATGCCCATATTCCCGAAAGCTATATTGACTCGGTGAAAAACCGTATCGGTATGTATAAGAGAATTGCCGAAATCCAGACAAAGGAAGACGCAATGGATGTACTTGACGAATTTATCGACCGCTTCGGTGAGCCACCCAAGTCCTGCGTCGGTCTTATTGATGTAGCACTTCTCCGTGCTCAGGCTGCAAAGCTCGGTATTTATGAAATCAAGCAGCAGAACTCTATGCTTCTTGCCTTTATAAGTGAGCTGAAGCCTCAGTTTGTTTCTGCCGTAGGTCATAAGCTCAGAGGCAAGGCAATGATAAGCGCAGCAAAAAGCAACCCCTATATTTCTTATAAGCTTACAAAGGTAAGCCCTGTTGAGGGAATGAAGGAGCTTATAGAGGCTTTGACAGAAGCAGAATAAAAACCAATGTCATTCTGAAGGTAATGAATAAGCTTTCGTCCGAAAGGCTTAAACTTTTTCACCGCTCAGGATGACATTTTTTATGCAAATGCATCCATTTGCATCCATTTGCATTTTTTGCAATGCAAACGATACAAATACAAATACAAAAACTAAAACAAATTAAATTACAAAAACAAAAACGAAAACAAGAACAGGAAGTTTTCCACACAGTATTTTTTGAAGTTTTCAACAGGTTTTCCACAGAGTTTTCCACATTTTTAAAACACATCCGTTATCACTTCAGGAATTTACGGTATATAAAAAATGCCACGGCATGCTTTTTGCATACTGTGGCATAAAAATTATATTATCAGGCTTATTTCTTATGATATCTGAGATGACAGATATCGTCACCGTTTGCAATTGTCTTGGGAAGGTCAAGCTCTGCGCCGTATCTTTCACCGATACCTCTGTCACCGCACATAGCAATATCACAGAGCATTGCGATTTCTTCACCGCTGCAGCCTGCCTTCTGCCATGCCTTTACAAGAGGACAGTAGTGGAAGTGAATTTCAAGCTCGTCATCTGTACTGTTTTTGATATCCATTTCAAAAACCCACTGTGCAGGCTTTGTGAATAATGACTTTCTGAGACCTACAAGTGAATCAGTCTTACCCTTCTTTACAAGACCCTCACCCTGCATAAGACCGCAGCGCTTAACAGCTGCTGAACCGAAATCTCTGGGATCAAGACCTCTCTTCTGTGCTTCGTCACAAAGAAGATAAAGCCATGTTGCTCTGTGTTCAAGCTGTTCACGTACAGCTACGATAAGAGGATTTTTAATTTTTGCTTCGTTTTTTACTTTACTCATTTTTATCACCTTGTCTTTTATTTTCTGTGCCTTACGCACATTATTCCTTAATTGTATTTTTGAAATAGAGTATCTCACCGCTTATATTATGAACTGTTCCGCTGATTTTCTTGCCGTAGCCGTAATAATCCGTTGACTTATAAAGAGGAACAACAACACAGCTGCTGATAAGATACTGCTCAGCCTTTTCAGCTGCAGCAGAATAAGCTGAAATACTCTTCGATTTCCTCATTTCAGAAAGAAGGGAATCGTACTTTTTATCCTTGAAGAAGGTAAAGCTTTCCTTGCTGTGTGAGGAAAAGCTGCTCAGTATATTGTAAACTCTTCCTCCCGTAAAGTCAAGGTCTGTAAGCGCAATCTGAAAATCACCCTTCTTCACTCTTTCTTTAAGTGTCACCTCATCGGTAGCCTCAGCATAAACCGTAAAGCATACGCCTAAAACCGACTGCCATGACTGCATAAGAGCTCTGACGGTGTTTTCATTTTCAGCCGAGCAGAGAACAGTAACCTCAACACGTGACACTCCGAGCTCTTCAAGACCGTTTTTGAAAACAGTCAGCGGACTGCCGCTGAGATATTTTTCCGAAGAGGTGCGGAATTCACTGTATTTCACCGTACCCGTAAGAAAAGAATCGGGAATAATACCGGTAGCATCCGTCTGCCCCATAGCTTCATTTATTACGGAATAATCGAAGGCTGAGACAATTCCTCTTCTTACGTTTACGTTGGAAAGACCGGCATCACCGCAGTTGAATACAAGCGAAAAGGTAGATGATGGGAAGGAACTCACGCTGTAATTCTTTCTTCCCTCAAGAGCTTCTGCCTGCTCTTTTGTAAGAGGAGTTACCGAATAGGTTTCATCGGTGAGCTTTTTAAGTCTTGTAGGCTGCTCATTGTTCATCGAATAATAAACAGAAGCAGGCTTTACATTGTCCTTATCATAGTAGGCATCGTTTCTTCTTACGGAAACTGAAGAATTATCTGCCCAATTATTGATATAGAAGGGTCCGTTGTAAATAAGATATCTTGTTGCAAGACCGTATCTTCCGCCGGTCTTTTCAAAAAACTCCTCATTACAGGGCATACACCAGCTTTCAAGAAGAGTATAAAGAAAGTCGGGATCCGGCGCTGAAAGACTTATTTTAAGGGTATAATCGTCAACAGCCTTCACACCGAGCTTTGAGGGTGAAGCCTTACCCTTATAAACCTTTTCTGCGTTTCTGATTGCAAAAAGGCTGTCAGCTCCCGGAGATTTTGTTTCAGGAAGAAGTGCTCTTTTTATACCGAAAGCAAAATCGTGAGCCGTTACTCTTGAATCAAAGGTTTCCGTATAATTTTCACCGATAACATTACCTGCTGCAGAGGTAATTTTCCACTTCATATCCTTCCTTAAAAAGAAGGTGTAAGCTGTGGAATCAGCATTGATTTCCCAGCTTTCGGCAGCAGCAGGAATTATTTTACCCTCACCGTCAATCGCCACAAGGCCTTCGAAGCAGTTAGCTATAATATTTTTAGCTCCGATATTGTATATAATCTGAGGATCAAGGTATCCGGGATCCTTGTCAATAGGGTAAACCAGCTTGGCATCAACACCCTTTTCACCGCCGCAGGCAGCAAAGGAAAGAAGCATAAGAAGCACAAGGGACAAACATAAAAATTTTTTAAGCATTTTTTTCATTCCTTATATAATAAATAGGCTTTATTTTCTAAAATCGAAATAATCTTTTATTCTTTACTGTTATAATTAAGAGAAATATATATTATATAATATAGGGAGAAATTAAAATGAATTCTGACCTTTCTTTATTACTCTCAGCAGGAATAATGATATTACTTATTATATGCGTTGTTCTTTTAGTTTTGTTGCTAAAAAAGAATAATAATAAAGAATATGACACTCTTTTTACCCAAAATGAAAAAACTGCAGAAAAAATTGAAAAAATCGTGCAGACTGTAAATACTAACATACGTGACGAGTTCAGCAAAAGCCGAATGGAAAATACTGCGGCACAAAGTGAGCAGAGAAAAGAAATCACTGCTTCCTTTACGGATATGAACGCCATTCTCCGTAAAATGACAGCTGACAACTATGAATACAATCTGCGTATGAGTGAGACTATCTCTTCAAAGCTTCTTGAAATGCGCAAGGGCAACGAAGAAAAGCTTGAGCAGATGCGTCTTACCGTTGACGAAAAGCTTAACGAAACCCTTACCAAGAGACTTGACTCCTCTTTCAGAACCGTCAGTGAGCAGCTTGAAAATGTGTATAAGTCATTAGGTGAAATGAAAATCCTTTCCACAGGCGTTACGGAAAATGTAACCTCCCTGAACCGTATCCTCACCAACGTAAAGGCAAGAGGCACCTGGGCTGAGGTTCAGCTTGAAGGTCTTCTTGATCAGACTATCCCTGCAATGTACGAAAGAAATGTTATGACTAATCCCGCATCAAGGAATATAGTTGAATTTGCCGTGAAAATTCCCTCAGGTGAAGACAAAAACGTTATTACCTATCTTCCCATTGACTCCAAATTCCCTGTTGAAGCCTATATAAGACTCTGTGAGGCTGCCGACAGAGGAGACAGCGCAATGGTTGAAGCAAACAGAAAGAGCCTTGAAACCACCGTTCTGAATCAGGCTAAGGAGATAAAGAAATACATCAACGAGCCTGCAACCACGCCCTTTGCAATTATGTACCTTGCAACAGAGGGACTTTACAGTGAAATTATTTCTTCAAGAAACGGTATTGCCGAAAAGTGCCAGAATGACCACAATGTAATGATTGCAGGTCCCAGCACAATCACAGCTCTTCTCAACTCACTTTCAATCGGCTTCAGAGCCATGGCTATCAACGAAAAAGCCAAGGAGGTAAGAACTGTACTTGCTGCGGCAAAGGTACAGTACGAAAAATTCGGTACCGTCCTTGAGAAAGCAAAGAAAAAGATTGACGAAGCCGGCAGAAGCCTTGAGGATGCACAAAGCAGAAACGATATTATTCAGAAAAAGCTCCGTACTGTTGAAACTATTGATGCAGCCGAGGGCGCAGAAATCTTAGGTCTTGAGGACTGATTTTTTCTATCAGAAAGGTGTGATATCTGTGTATCACAGAACTTACAGAGAGATTGACCTGAAAGCTATTGAGCATAATTTCGATACTGTTTCGGGTCTTGTAGATAAAAGCATAAAAAAATGTGCCGTAATAAAGGCTGATGCCTACGGTCACGGTGCAACAGAGGTTGCCACCCTCCTTGAAAAAAAGGCTGATTATTTTGCCGTTGCAAGCATCGGTGAGGCAATTGAAATAAGAAATGCAGGAATAACTCTTCCCATTCTTGTTCTTGCCTATACCTCTCCTCTGTGCTACGGTGATCTTATTGACTATGATGTTACGGCAACAATATATTCCTATGAGGATGCCTGTCTGCTTAACGAAAAGGCAGAGGAAATGGGTAAAAAGGCTAAAATCCATATTGCCGTTGATACGGGTATGAGCCGTATAGGCTTTGACTGCAGTGATGAATCGGCAGATATCATTAAAAAAATCACTGCTCTTCCCTATATCTTCACCGAAGGAGTTTTCAGCCACTTTGCAAAGGCTGACTTCAGAGATAAAACCCACGCCCTTGAGCAAAGGGATATTTTCGATGCATTTCTTGAAAAGCTCAGCAGCAGAGATATTAATATCCCCATAAAGCATCTTTACAACAGTGCAGCCCTTGTCTCCTTCGGAGGCAGATACGATATGGTAAGAATGGGTATTGTACTTTACGGTATCAATCCCTTTGACCACGAGGCTGAAATTCCCGACCTCATACCTGCTATGTCAGTTAAAACCCACGTTATCCATATTCACTCTGTTGAAGAGGGTGAGGGCGTAAGCTACGGTCATCTTTATGTAGCAGATAAGAAAAGAAATATTGCCACTCTTTCAATGGGCTATGCTGACGGTCTTAAAAGACGTCTTTCCAATGTGGGATATTTCCTCATCAACGGTAAAAAGGCTCCCATTACCGGCAGAGTATGTATGGACATTGTAATGGTGGACGTAACGGATATTGAAGACGTAAAGGTCGGTGACGAAGCCGTTCTTGTAGGAAAAAGCGGTGACAGAGAAATATCTGCCGAGGAATACGGAAAAATGTACGGCTCTTTCGCTTATGAGGTTCTTTCGACCTTTATGCCTCGAGTCAGAAAAATATTTAAATAACAGGTGATGAAATGATAAGATTTGAAAGTGACTACACACAGGGTGCAGTACCCGAAATTATAGAAAAGCTTGTAGAGACCAACCTTGAACAGACTCCCGGATACGGCACGGACAAATACTGTCTCTCTGCCGCCGAAAAGATAAAAAAAGAAATCGGCAATGAAAATGCTGATGTTCATTTCCTTGTAGGCGGAACTCAGACCAACTACACCTTTATTGCCAGTGCCCTCCGTCCCCATCAGGGTGTTATCTCCGCTTCAACAGGACATATCAATGTTCACGAAAGCGGTTCCGTTGAAGCTGTGGGACACAAGGTTATTTCTCTTCCCTCCGAGGACGGCAAAATCTCTGCTTCTCAGATTGAAAAGACCGTAAAGGACCACTATGATGACCCTACCTTCGAGCATACTGTTCAGCCGAAAATGGTCTATATCTCCTTCCCTACTGAAAACGGAACTATCTACTCTAAAAAAGAGCTTACGGATATTTATACCGTATGTAAGAATAACGGGCTTATCCTCTTTATTGACGGTGCAAGGCTCGGCTACGGACTTGCAAGTGAAAAGAATGACCTTACCCTCCCTGAGCTTGCTTCTCTCTGTGATGCCTTCTATATCGGCGGTACAAAGGTAGGCGCTCTCTTCGGTGAAGCGCTTGTCATTACCAACAGCTTATACAAAAAGGATTTCCGCTACATAGAAAAGCAGAAGGGTGCAATGCTTGCAAAGGGCAGACTTCTCGGTATTCAGTTTGATGTGCTTTTCACTGACGGACTTTATCACAGAATCTCCCGTCACGCAGCCTCTCTTGCTATGAGAATCCGTGAGGCCTTTATAGAAAAAGGAATTGATTTTCTTTACGATTCCTACACCAATCAGCAGTTCCCTCTTCTTACGGACGAGCAGCTCAATAAGCTTAACGAAAATTTCGTTTCATCCTTCTGGTGCAGAAAGGACGGTAAAACAGCCGTAAGATTCTGTACAAGCTGGGCAACACCCGAAGAGGACGTAGATTTCCTTATAGAAAAGATAATGGAGCTTTAAAATATGAGAATGAGAAAAAAGAAAAACCTCGCCACAAGACTTGACGGGGTAAGAGAATATATACTTGATCTCCCCTTGGGAGAAGAAAGGGATTTCAACAAGGCTATCGAAGAAAAGGCACTTATTGATTTTTCTGAAATTTTCGGCAACAGCAATCCCGTCAGAATGGAAATCGGCTGCGGTAAAGGTCAGTTTGCCTGTGAAATTGCAAAAAGACATCCCGACGTCAACTTTATTGCTGTTGAAAAGGCAGTAAACGTTATTGTTCTTGCTTGTGAAAAGGCAAAGGAAGCAGGACTTACCAATCTTAAGTTTATAAGCGGCTCTGCAGAATATCTGCCTAAGTTCATTCCCGAAAAGAGCATTGAGCTTATCTATCTCAATTTTTCCTGTCCCTTCCCTAAGGCAAAGTACGCAAGGCACCGTCTTACACACCGTTTCTTCCTGGATATTTACCGCAGACTCCTTAAGGACGGCGGTGAAATTCATCAGAAAACCGACAATATGAATTTCTTCGAGTTTTCTATCGAGGAATTTTCTCACAGTGCTTATAAAATAAAAAATGTCTCCCTTGACCTTCATAACAGCGGCTTTGAGGGAAACATCGTAACGGAATATGAGAAAAGATTCTCTGATTTAGGTCAGCCTATTTACAGACTTGAGGCAGAGGTGTAAAAGCGCCTCTCCTCTTATCTGCTGACACACAAAAAAGCAGAGGGATAAAAGAAAAATCCCTCTTGCCTGAAGCAAAAGGGACACTGTGGTGATCCATCGGAGATTCGAACTCCGGACACCTTGATTAAAAGTCAAGTGCTCTGCCGGCTGAGCTAATGGATCATCTTTGACAGCTGGATTATTTTACCCTAAAAAAAAGGAATTGTCAATAGTTTTAGGAAAAATATTTTTCTGTTTCTTATCTTTATCAATTCCCTTCTCTTTATACTAACAAAATAAAAGGTTTTTTTAGACCAACCTGAAAGGACGGATTTAAATGAAATACGTAGTTCTTCTCTGTGACGGTATGGCTGACTATGCCGTACCTGCCCTCAGCGGTAAAACACCGATGATGTGCGCAGACAAACCTAATATGGACTTTCTTGCAAAGCACAGTGAGGTAGGACTTGTCAGAACTGTTGCTGACGGACTCAAGCCCGGCAGTGACGTTGCCAATATGAGTGTTATGGGCTTTGACCCGAAAAAATATTATACGGGACGTTCACCTCTTGAGGCTGTAAGCATCGGCGTAAAGCTTAAGGATGATGATGTCACTCTGCGCTGCAACCTTGTAACTCTTTCCGACGAGGAAAGCTTTGAAGACAGAACAATGATTGACTACTCTGCAGGTGACATAAGCTCCGAAGAGGCTGCCGAGCTTATAAAGGCAGTGCAGGAGGCCTTCGGAAACGAAAAGTATACATACTACAGCGGTGTCAGCTACCGTCACTGCCTTGTTGTAGATAAGGGCACTACGGACCTTGGTGATATGACACCTCCCCACGATATCAGTGACAGAGTAATCGGTCCCTATATTTCGAAGAGTGAAAACGCAGCAGAGCTTATTGAAATGATGAAAAAGAGCTATGATGTTCTCAGAAGCCATCCCGTAAACCTCAAGCGTATTGCCGAGGGAAAAAGACCGGGTAATTCAATCTGGCTCTGGGGTGAAGGCAACAAGCCCGTTCTCCCCTCTTACGAATCCCTTTACGGTATAAAGGGCTCCGTTATTTCTGCCGTTGACCTTCTCAAGGGTATCGGAATAAGTGCCGGAATGGCAACTCCCGACGTTGAAGGTGCTACGGGCTATATTGATACAAACTTTGAAGGTAAGGCTGAATGTGCCCTTGAGGAGCTCAGAAGCGGTAAGGACTTTGTCTATATCCATGTTGAAGCTCCCGACGAATGCGGTCACAGAAACGAGCCCGAAAACAAGGTCAAGGCTATTGAGCTTATAGACAGCAGAATTCTTGCCCGTCTTATTGAAGAGCTTGAAAAATACGGTGACTATAAAATTATGATTTTACCCGACCATCCCACACCTATCGTTACCAAAACCCACGCAAGAGATCCCGTTCCCTATCTTATCTATAACCACAAAAAGCATACCGACGGTGTAGATACCTTTACGGAGGAAACTGCTGCAGGAACAGGTAACTTCATAGAGGACGGTCCCTCAATTATGAAAAAATTTATCAGCGAGATATAAAAAGGAGAAAAGAAAAATGGCTGAAATCAATAAAGAAAGAGCAATAGAACGCTTTCAGACAGTAGTAAGACAAAAGACAATATCCGATAAGGACGGCAATTTCGACCGTGAGGTTTTCGGCAATTTCCTTCCTCTTTTAAAGGAAATCTATCCCGACCTTTTCTCTGTAGTTGAAGCACAGCTTATCAACGAGTTCGGTATCCTTCTTCGCTGGAAGGGTAAGGACAGCACAAAGAAGCCTCTTCTTCTTATGGGACACTATGATGTTGTTTCCGATAAGGATCAGGACTGGAAGCACCCTGCCTTTGAAGCTGAAATCCACGACGGCGTTATGTGGGGCAGAGGAACAATCGACAACAAGTGCATTATCTGTGCCACCCTTGAAGCTATGGAAAATCTTGTAAAGGAAGGCTTTACTCCCGAAAGAGATATCTACTACGCTTCAAGCAACAACGAAGAGGTTGCCGGTGACACTATGCCGAAGATTGTAGAATGGTTTGAAGAAAACAATATCATTCCCTGGTTTGTCCTTGACGAAGGCGGCGCTATTATGCAGGACCTTCCTATGGGCATCAAAAAGCCTCACGCTATGATAGCTCTTTCCGAAAAGGGTTGGGGAACACTTACACTCAAGGCTCATAAGAGCAACTCAAAATCAAAGAAGTCTCCTGCTGACAGAATTTTCGAAGCAGTAAACGCAGTTAAGGAAAATCCCACCAAATCTACTATCACACCTGCCCTTGAGGGTATGCTCGGTGCCTTCTCCGATTGTATGGACGCACCTCTCAAGCAGGTATTCAGAAACCTCGGTATTTTCGGTCCTGTTGTAAAAAAGGTTATGGCAACTATTCCCGAAGCAGCCGCAATGATACGCTCAGAGCTTACTCTTACAAAGCTTGATGCAGGTAACAATCCCGATATTGCTTCAGCCACCTTTAATTTACGCCTTGCTCCTCAGGATACCTACGAGGAAATCCTCACCCACATAAGAAAGGCAGTAGGCAATGATATTGAAATCGAGCTTATAAAGAAAAAGGAAGCTCCTGCCTTCTCTGATTATAAGACCGAGTCCTTCAGATATATTGAAAAAACTATCAGAAGCGTATTCCCCGGTGTCGGTGTTGCACCCTTTGTACTCAACGCAGGTACCGATGCAAGACACTTCTCAAAAATGTGCAGAGAGGTATACCGCTTCGGCGCATTCTCAATTGACAACGAATTATTCAATTCTGTACACAATGCCAACGAAAGACTCCCCGTTGATGTATATCTCAAGGCAATTGACTTCTACGGTGAGCTTATAAAGAATCTTAAATAAAATCTGAACGAAGGAGAAAAGATATGTATAAAAACCTCAACGGAGAATGGCTTTTCAGAGAGAAAGGCACAGAGGAGTTTTTACCCGCAACAGTTCCCGGCTGTAATTTCCTTGACCTTATGGCAAACGGTAAAATTCCCGATCCCTTTGACGGTCTTAATGAAAAGGACTGCGCCTTTGTAGGTGAAAAAGACTGGGAATATCTGAAAAAGATTACTGTTTCAGCCAAAGAGCTTCAGAGTGATGAAATATATCTCCACTGTAAAATGCTCGACACCCTTTGTCATATCAGCATCAACGGCAAGGAGATTGCTTATACGGATAACTGCCATATCGGTTATGTTTTCCCCGTAAAGGAATATCTTAAGGAAGGTGAAAATGAGCTTTCATTCCTTTTCCTTTCACCGGTAAATTATATCAAAGAAACCTCAAAGAAAATTATTGCTCCTCCCAATGCCAACGGTATGAACGGCGTTGCCTTTGTCCGTAAGCCTCAGTGTCATTTCGGCTGGGACTGGGGTCCCGTGCTTATCCCCAGCGGTATTTCAGCCGATATAGGTCTTGAATACATACAGGGCGGTACTATTGAAGCTCTCACCGTAACCCAGGAGCATCTGGGTGGTAAGGTAAGAATAGATTTCTCTCTTGAAACAACAGAATACAAGGAGGATCTCAGCTACCTTGTTACTCTTACCCATCCCGACGGCAAGGAAGAAACCGTAAAGGCAAAGGAAGGCTCCTTCACTGTTGAAAATCCTGAGCTCTGGTGGACAAGAGAGCTTTCAGGCAAGGACGTTCAGCCTCTTTATAAGGTTACTGCACAGCTTAAGGATAAGAGAAAGCTTTTAAGCGAAAAGGAAAAGAAAATAGGTCTTCGTACCGTTGTTCTCGACAGAAGCAAGGACGAATACGGCACCAACTTCCGTTTTGTTGTAAACGGTGTTCCCATTTTTGCAAAGGGTGCTAACTTTATTCCTATGGACTCCTTTGTTACAAGATTTGACGAAAAGAAAACCCGTAAGCTTCTTGAGAGTGCCCGTTATTCCAATTACAATATGATAAGAGTCTGGGGCGGCGGCTACTACGAAAGCGATATGTTCTACAATATCTGTGACGAAATGGGTATTCTTCTGTGGCAGGATTTTGCCTTTGCATGTCAGCCCTATCCCTTCTTCAACGAGGACTTCCTCAATAACGTAAAGAAGGAAATTGAATACAACGTTACAAGACTTTCACACCACGCCTGCCTTGCTCTCTGGAGCGGTAACAATGAAATCGAAGCTATGTCCGGCGGCTGGCTTCACCTTCGTGAATATATCAAATGGACAGAAATTTTCTTCTATGAAATCCTTGAGGATGAGGTGCGCAAGTACGATAAAGTCACCTCCTTTATTCCCGGCTCACCCTGTGGTGCAGGCTACGGAAAGGGAATCAATGCTGACAATGTCGGTGATACACATCTCTGGAGTGTATGGCACGGTATGTGCTCTATGAAGGAATACCGCAGCCGTATGACACGCTTCTGCAGTGAGTTCGGCTTTGAAAGCCTTCCCGATATCAAAACCGTCCGTTCCTTTGCAAGTGAAAAGGACTATGACCTTAACAGTGACGTTATGAGAAGCCATCAGAAGTGCAACTCAGGTAACGATAAAATGTTCTGGTACATCCGTTCACGTTTTGATATTCCCGCAAAGTTTGAGGATTTCATCTACCTTTCACAGGTAACTCAGCTCAACTGTATCGAAGATGCAACTGAGCACTGGCGCAGAAATAAGGGCAGATGTAACGGTGCTATCTGGTGGCAGTTCAACGATTGCTGGCCCGTATGCTCCTGGGCAGGTGTTGACTTCTACGGCAACTACAAAGCTCTTCAGTACGGCGCAAAGCATTTCAACCGTCCTCTCACAGTTTCCTTCGAGGATACAAAAACCGACCTTAAAGCATATCTTATCAATGATCTGAAGGAAGATAAGGATGTAACGGTAAGCCTTGAATTCTTTGACTTTGAAAAGGGAATTATCTCCCGTGAAAAGAAGAATGTAACAGCAAAAGCGCTTTCCAATGCAGTGATCTTCAGAAGAGATATGCCTACACTCAGAAAGGCTTATGATACAAAGAGAACCGGTATTGTTCTCACTCTCTCCGAAGACGGCAGAGAAGCCGTAAGAAGAGTTTTCCTCTTCGATGTAGAAAAGAATCTTGACTTACCCAAGGCTCAGCTCAGTATGACAAAAGAAATTGCTGACGGTGAAATCAGAATCACTCTTACAAGTGACAAGTACGCACGTCTTGTCCGTCTTGAAAGTGAAACCACCAATCCCTTCAGTGATAACTGCTTTGATATCTTACCCGGAGAAGAAAGAACAGTCACTCTTCCCCTTGATGAGGAAATTCCCTCTGAAGTTCTTCTTGAGAGCATAAAGGCTGTATGCCTTACTGATATTCCCACAAGAAGAATATCTGTCAAGGAAAGAATAACCCAGACTAAAATGACCCTTTCACCTACAACAATAGGTAACTGCATCTTCCACAGACAAAGACCGAAGGATGTGACCGTATGAAAAAATTAATCCGAAACACTGCAATCACCGCAGCAGCCTTAGGGGCTGCTGCTTACGGTGTATGCACCCTTATAGATGAAGTGCTCTTTAACCGTAAGCTTACTCCCCCCGAAGCAGTAAGTCAGAAGATTTCCGGCTGTGATACCAGCCATTTAGGTGATTTTCTGAAGAACAATCTTCAGTGGATAGAAGATTACGGCTACGAAAGACATTATATCTGGTCCGCAAGAGGAGAAAAACTTACGGGCTACCTTATGAAAGCAAAAGAGGAAAGCGATGTCTACCTTTTAGGCGTTCACGGCTACAGAAGCCACGGCAGAAAAGAATTTTCAAAGTTCGTACAGTATTATCTTGAAAAGGGTATAAATGTATTTTTCCCCGATCATATTGCCTCCGGTGAAAGTGAGGGCAATTACTGTACCTTCGGCTACTATGAGCAGGATGACTGTATGCAGTGGCTCAGATATATGAATGAAAAATTCGGTAAGGATATTAAAATTATTCTTCACGGTGTTTCTATGGGCTGTGCTACCGCGTGTATGATGTCCGGCAGAGACGACCTTCCCTCAAACGTTAAGTTCACCGTAGCTGACTGCGGCTTTAACAGAGCAACAGAATTATTCAGCGCAAAGATGAAAATGATGGGTGTAAAAAATCCCGATGCTCTTATAAAGGGTGTCTGCATTGTGCATAAAATCAATCGTGGAATTGACTTTGCCGATATCTCCCCCATTGACAGTGTGAAAAAGGCAAAGATTCCTATGCTCTTTGTACACGGTACTGCTGACGGACTTGTTCCCACATATATGTGCCCTGAGCTTTATGAAAGCTGCGGCAGTGAATATAAGGATATTCTTCTTGTTGAAGGCGCCGACCATGCTCAGGCATTCCGTAACGGCAGAGAAGAATACGAGGCAAAGCTTAACGGATTCATTGAAAAAGTCATATAAAACGAGGTTCAGAAATGAAAAGAATTTATAAATCTCTGCTTCTTTTCCTGAGTCTTTGTGCAATGCTTTGCTGCTTTTCCTTCTTCACAAGTGCTGCTGACTTATCTGCCCCCAAGGTAACCTCTGTAAAAGCAGGAGATACTACCGTAACTATCTCCTGGAAAAAAATTAAAAGCGCCTACGGTTACCGTGTTTATCAAAGGGAGCCGGGCGGAAAATTTACCTCTGCAGGCACAACCAGGGAAACAGAAATTACCGTAGATGAGCTCTCACCTGACACTTCCTATGAGTTCCGTATACGAGCCTTTGTAAAGGACGAGGACGGCTCAAAGGACTTCGGCAAATACACTGAGGTTTTCACTGCCCTTACAAAGCTCAGAAAGCCCTCAAAGCTTGCCTTTGTAAGTGCAACAGCCGACAGCATTACTGTCAGCTGGAAAAAAGTAAAGGGTGCAGAATATTATGAGGTTCTTTACGGAATTGCGGGAAAGGACGGTTACACCAGTGCAGGTACTACAGAAAAAACCTCTCTGAAAATCAAAAACCTCAGTAATGAGCACCGATATAAAATCAAAGTCATTGCAAAGAAAAAAGGAAACCGTTCCCCTCACAGCTCCCTTATAAGACTCTTCACTCTTCCACCACGGGTAAAAACACCTGAGGTTGTATCAAAGGACGGCGCAAGTGTTACTATAAAGTGGGACAACGCCGGAAGAGCTAATCTTTACTATGTTTACGTTTCCTCTTCAGCTGACGGAAAGTTCAGAAAGGTTGCAGAAACTGCCGATAACCAATTCACCTACGAAAAGAAAAAGCCGAAGGCAGTGTACTATTTTAAAATAGTTCCCCTTATCAGCACCGACCATCAGCTCTCAGAGGGCAAGGCTTCAAAGGTTAAAAAGGCCGCTATCGGTAATATAACAATTGAAACGCCGAAAATTATACGCAAAGGTGAATTCCCAGAATTCAACGTACCTTATTATAACGATAAAGTAAAGTGGTCCACCTCTGATAAGTCGGTTATAAAAATCACCGATTCAGGTCTTTATGCCGTCGGAAAAGGTGAAGTAACAATAACGGCAAAATACAAGGATTTCAAGGCAAAGGCTACCGTAAAGGTAACTGATCCTGCAGTAAATTATATGGCTGCCGTTTACGATATCACTGCTGATAAATATGTCTTCAAGCACAATGCAAGAAAGCGCTGTTACCCGGCAAGCATTACCAAGCTTATAACAGCTCTCGTTGCCCTTAAGTATATGGACGAAAACGATACTATTGTAGTAGGCAGTGAGCTTAATATGGTTGAGACATATTCCAGCCGCTGTGATATCAGAAAGGGTGAAAAATACAAGCTCCGTGACCTTCTCTACGGTCTGCTTCTTCCCTCGGGCGGAGACGCAGCCTACACTATTGCCGTAAACTGTGCACGCAAAGTCTCAGGTAAGCCTGATATGGGATATGTTGCCGCCAAAAACTATTTTGTCGGTCTTATGAATAAATATATGGAGTCTATCGGCGCTACGGGTACCCACTGTGTAAATCCTCACGGATATCCCGTGTCGGGACATTATTCAACAGTACACGATTTAGTGCTTGTGGCTAAAAAGGTTCTGAAAAACGATACCCTTAAGAAGATTACATCAACCTCCTATAAATATGTAAAGGCTCTTACGGGTCAGGGTCATTCCTGGGGCACAACAAATTCCCTTATTGCTTCATATGCTTACTATTATTACCCTGAAGCTCACGGAATGAAAACCGGCACCGTAAACGACGAATACACGGGTATTATTTCCGCCGCAACAAAAGACGGCAGAACAATTGTTACTGTTGTTATAGGCTGTGAAAGCTATAACGCAAGATACATAGCAACGCATAAGCTTCTCAATACATACTTATAAAAAACAGACTCCCGATTCAACGTCGGGAGTCTTTATTTGCGTTCAATTATTTCTTTGCGGGTTTTTCAAGTGAAAGATACTTATAATCTTCATCCCACAGATGCTTTGCAATATGCTTGTAATATGCCTTACATTCCTTGTCCCAGTCTGCATATTCCTCAGTACCGCGCTTATCCTTGAAATCATAATTTTCAATAAGGTAATTGGAAATATACTCTGTAACTAAGATAGAACCGTGAATGTTGGTGTGCTTGTTATCGTAGTAGTGCTTGCTGAAATCAAGACCGATTTCGTCAGTAACCTTACGAAGGTCAAGGATATCAAAGCCGTTATCAACAAGTGTCTTTGCTACAGTATTCTGTCTGTTATTGCTTACTTCCCTATGAAGTGCCTGAGGCATGAATACAAAGAGAACCTTTAACTCTTCCTCTTTACAGTAATTCATAATGTTGTCAAGAGTTGCAGTCATTGTTTCGGTAAGCTCACCGAGAACTTCGAAATCGTAATCAACAGGCTTCTGAGCCTTTGTGGTCTTGAGATAGTTGGCATATCGGCTTGCTGACTTGTAGGGCTCTTCAGTGAAGCTCAGGTCAAAGGCCTTAAGCTCCTTCCATCTTGAATGGAAACGGATGATGGGAAGGAAATACTGAAGTCTGTCCTTAAGAGGTACATTTGTAATGTTCAGCATATGATTCAGTGCTATATATTTATTAGCAGTGAAGGGATAAGCATTTACATAACGGAATATTTTGGCATCATAGTATTTCTCAACCTCAAGCATACGAGTTATATTGATTATATAAAGTGCATTGGGGTGTCTGTCCTTGATGTCATCAATAAGATAGTGGGTAATTTCAAAGGGCTGTGATGCATTACTCATTGAATATACAGCTATACCCTTTTCATTCCACGCAACAGCGGGATTCCAGTAAGCATAGGTTGAGCTTGAACCGAGGAAAATCGCATCAAAAGAATTTTCCGGCTCTTTGAAAATAGCGTGCATCTTCTGATAATCCTTTGACTCCTTATCGTTCAGAACATTCTGAGCAGTAAGAAGACACGCACAGCAGATAACAGCAAAAATAACACATCTTAATATTTTATTGATTGTATCTTTTTTATCCTTCATTTCTATTCCTCGACATTCCTTTTAATTTTTCCGTCAGGAGAGTGAATACGCCCTTGATGGCACCTCTTATCCTCCTGAAAAACTACGCCCCTGTCCATTAGGACAGAATAATGCATTATTATTCTCTATGATACAATTAAATTATGAATTTTTTATGAATTTCTAATTATTAGTGTATGATTTTTTTAAAAAAAATGAGGATATATCTGCCAGCACAAATCTGTCCCCTTTTATCACAGAAAAAAGGCTCTGCGGAACCCCTAAGAGAGGAACCGCAGAGCTGTCTTATTATTTTTCAGAATTCTTCACAGCCGAAGAAAAATCTTAATAATGTGCTGCACCGCAAGCGCAGGTGGGATTAATCTTGAAGAGCTTATAGAAGAAGCGGAGGATTGACCAGATAAAGCCTGAGAAGCCTGACTTATGGCACTTGCATGAGCAGTTCTGAGTCTTATCGTTACCGCAATGTGAGCAGACACCGTCAACATAGTTGTGACCTGTTGCTTTTGCTGTCTCTTCAGTGTAGCTGTATACACATGAGGTACAGGTATATTTTGCATATCCGTTCTCTGTGCAGGTTGCTTCTGTAGATGTAACCTTATAGCTGTGACCTGTTGCTGCTGTTTTGTCATCTGTGTATGTGTCACCGCAAGCGCAGGTATATGTTGTATAGCCTTCTTTTGTACAGGTGGGTGCTGTTACCTTTGTCTTATAGCTGTGACCGGTTGCAGATGTTTTGTCAGCTATGTATGTATCACCGCAAGCGCAGGTGTATGTTGTATAGCCTTCTTTTGTACAGGTAGAAGCTGTTACGGTTGCCTTGTGGCTGTGACCGGTTGCAGATGTTTTGTCAGCTATGTATGTATCACCGCAAGCGCAGGTGTATGTTGTGAAGCCTTCTTCTGTACAGGTGGGTGCTGTTACCTTTGACTTGTAGCTGTGACCTGTTGCTTCTGTTACATCTCCTGTATAAGTATCACCGCAAGCGCAGGTGTATGTTGTGAAGCCTTTCTCTGTACAAGTGGGAGCTGTAACGGTTGCCTTGTGGCTGTGACCGGTTGCAGATGTTACATCTCCTTCGTATGTATCACCGCAAGCACAGGTATATGTTGTGAAGCCTTCCTCTGTACAAGTGGGAGCTGTAACAGTTGCCTTGTGGCTGTGACCGGTTGCAGATGTTACATCTCCTTCGTATGTATCACCGCAAGCGCAGGTATATGTTGTATATCCACCCTCTGTACAAGTGGGAGCTGTTACAGTTTTTTCATAGCTGTGACCTTTTGCTTCAACAACTGTCTGTGCTAC
>JAZRQQ010000072.1:0-12430 GCA_045649935.1 Acutalibacteraceae bacterium
AGAAGGTCGGTTATATCGAACTCACTGTGTCTGAAGGTACCTTCACTGTAAGCGCATGTTATACCGTTGACATAGAGATAATAGGCACTTTCAACACCCTCAAAGGTAATTATTACTCTGTCCTTTTTAAAATTCTCAGGAAGAGTAAAGGTTCTGATATAACATCCTACAGGATTATAATCGGTGGGAGCAAAGGGAGGCTCCGGCTCCTGAATCTTCTCCCATGGATACTGCACATTTGAATAGATAGCATAATCATATCCCTGCATCTGCCAGGACGAGGGCACGGGGATAGTATCCCATTCACTGCTGTCAAAGGAGGGAAGATAAAAATTTTCTTCCTTTTCTCTGTAGGTATCGTAAAGTCTGAACTTCCACTGACCGCAAAGGTCAAAATATCTTTTTGAAAGATATCTCTCTCCTTTTATTGCCTCATCGAGACTTTCATAAGGCATAAAGGTTGCCTTTGAGGGAAGTCTGTTCACACCTGTAACTGTCGGGTCACTGTACCATTCGGTAAAACCGTCAATTTCTTTCCTCATAATATCCTCCTGAATAAAGGTTCTTATTTAAGGTTTACTTTGTGTTCGAGTATGTATCCTGTAACAAACATAAGACCGAGTGCCACAAGTCCGGAGAAGATTGTTCCGCCTACGCCGAAGGAGAAAAGTGCATTTTCCACATTGCCCATTGACTCAAAAGCGAAGAACACCTTTTCACTGCCCACATTGAAGGTAAGGGGAACAAGCTCCGTAAGAGAATTATTTACGGTATTTGTAACTGAAAACAACACAAGAAATACAAGACCGCCAAGGAACTTGGGATGAGACTGGAATGCTCTTGTGTTGGCAACGGTTACTGTGAAATAAACAAAGCTTACATATGTGAAAATAGTAATAACCGCCAATACAGCACCTACAATAAGAAGCTCAATAACAGCTGAAGCAGAAGGAAGCATATCGATTATACCGCTTATGCTTATGGCATCGGTAATCATAGCCATATATCCGTCAGTCCTCTGTCTTGCATAAAGGAAAATAACAAGAAGTGTAAGTGCCATTACGGCAAAGCCGATAATAACCCAGATAAAAGAAACTATGATTTTTGAAATAAGAAGAGTACTGCACTTAACGGGAAGAGTAAGGGTCAGATATCCTTGTCTTCCGAAAAGTGTATCATAGAAATTCTTGATTATAGAAACGAGTGTTACTATAAGTGCAATAAAGCCTGCTGCATAAAGTGCAAAGCAGCTCATAACACCGAGCATAGAAGATGATGAAAGAAGAGACAGTGCAACAACACCGCCGATAGCAAGCACGGCAATATAGATTGACATAGTGTATCTTGCCGAATGTCTGAATTCATGCTTTATAAGTTTACCAAGCATAAGCAAAAACCTCCTTGAAAACTTCCTCAACGCTCTTTCCCTTTTCTCTGATTTCATTGACGTGAGAATTTACAATGAGCTTTCCGCCGCTTATCATAAGCACACGGTTAAAGATTCTTTCAACATCTCCGATAAGATGTGTTGAAATGAGAACAGTAGCATTTTTAGCGTAGTTATTCATAATAAGGTCAAGAACAATACTTCTTGCCGCAGGGTCAAGACCGCCGAGAGGCTCATCAAGAATATAAAGCTTTGCACGGCGGCACATTACAAGAATAAGGTTGATTTTTTCCTGCTGACCTTTTGACATTGTCTTGAGCTTCTGATTTTCGTCAAGACCGAAATCCCTGACCATTTTCATTGCCTTTTCCTTATCGAAATCCTTATAGAAATCAGCAAAGTAATCAATAGCATCCTTCGGTCTCATCCAGTCGGGAAGATAGGATTTATCGGGAAGAAAAGCAACAATATCTTTTGTATAGGGACCCGGCTCCTCGTTATCGATACGGACCATTCCCTTATGGTCCTTGATAAGACCGGTAAGAATTTTTATAAGTGTAGTTTTACCGCAGCCGTTAGGACCTAAAAGTCCTACGATTGAGCCCTCTTCGATCTGAAAATTTATATCGTCGAGAACTAATTTTCTGCCGTAAGATTTTTCAAGAGAAGCAACATTGATAATGCTCATTTGTTTTTACGACCTTTCGCAAGTAATAAACCGATTTTTCTTTTAACAAGCTTTCTGAAATCTGCCGACGCAACGGCAAAGCTCATAAAGCTCCACAGAATCTGCAGAACAAGAATTGTAAGCGGATTGTAGAACAGAGGCATATTCAGTATCACACTCAGAAGCACAAGAACAAGTGCCACACCCTGTCCCGAAAGAAGAAGATTTGAAATAAGTCTGTCGCCCTGATAGAGCTCGTGAGAGCTTACAACAAGCTTAAGCAGACTGTTATCGCCCTTACGGCAGATAAGTGAGGTTGCCTTCCCCTTTTCACTGTCATTTTTATAGGAATCAACAAGTGATGCCGCCTTCTGTGAAAGCACCTTTACGGAAGCTACATCAAGAGAAAGCTTTGAAGCACAGTTGACCTCATCAAGACAGGGCTCAGATGAATTCACAAGAAGCACAAGACCCGTTCTGTTGAATCTTGCAGCAAGCTTTCTGAAGGAGGGAACTACTCTGTATCTTACAAGGAAGGAAGCCACAAGCATACCGTCAACAGCCACATACATAACATTTCTCTTACCGGCATAAGCCTTTTCCTGTGTCTGTGTGGGAGCTTCAATGCTGTGCTCAACAAGCATCTGACGGCAGCCTACAAGAACTCTTCTCTCTGCTATCCAGCAGGAGAAGCCTAATTTATCTTCGTACTGAAGGTCTTCAGCTACGGGAGTTTCTATTCCCAGACCTTCTATAAATTCAGTAAAGCAGTCACCTGCCATTGAACCGCCTGCCTTAAGCGCTGCGCCCGCAAATACTGCTGCATCACTCTTTGAAATTGCTGCGCCTCTTACTCTTCTGAAGGAGGATATCTCACAGGTAAAAAGCTCTTTTGCATCAGCTGAAACTGCCTTTGCCTTGGAAACAATTTCAAGAGCTTCAATATCGTTTGCTGCTGCGCCGTTCTTTGAAAGACGGGCATTTGTATCATAGAAGAATACACTGCTGACAAATTCATTCATTGTGGGCAGACAGAAGCATACGCAGGAAACAAGTGCAGTACCGAAAGAAACCGCATCCTTATTTCTGAGGAAAAGAATCAGACCTGCAACGAAGCCTACAAGAAGAACTGCTGCAGAGGATAATGCATAGAATCTGTCCTCATCCTTTTTGGGTGCTTTGTCTTCTCTTACACCCTCATCCACTCGGCTTTCGCTGCCGTAGAGAATAGTAGGAACGTTTTTCTCACTCAGACCGTGAGCTATGGCAAGAGCATCATTCTTACCGGAAACATAGTGGATACCTTCATATTCACCTTTTTCAGAAAGAGCTTTTACACCGCTGAGAGCCGTACGGTCATCAAGATATGCTCCGACAAATCTTATAAAGGTCACGAATGCAAAGCATACCGTATAGGGTATTGCACCGCTGACACCTGAGGTGCCTTTAAACAGTATGATAAGATTGAAAATCAGAACAAAAATCCCGAGAACAACCGTAACCGAATTCTGGTCGGGGCTCATATATCTTATATTGTTGAAGCCTAAAACAAGCTCTTTTCTTGCTATAAGACATGCAAGAGCAAAAACAAGAATATTTATTATACCGTAGAAAATGGCACCGTCTGAGAAAAGGAACTCGAGGGCACCGCCCTCTTTATAGAAGGAGGGTAATACTGTAAGAATAAAGCTGAGCACCAGTGCACCGAGAGAAAAGCCGAGATTAAGCTTGCCCGAAGAAAGTCTTCCGGTAAGCTTTTCTTCATATTCTCTGAGGGAAATGAAGGTCTGTCTGTTATTCAGAGCCTTACGCTTTTTCTTTTTCTGAGCCTTTTCAACGGCAGTGAAAATATCCTCACCCTCACTTGCTCTGACGGAATCCATTACGCTGTCCTTGCCTTTGCCCGTAGGTACAGCCTCAAGAATGGATTCATCGGACTCTTTACTCTTAAGGAAACGGAAGTGCTGAGTGAAGTTGATTCTTTTGTCACGACCTTCTTCATCCTTGGCTGCGGCTCTTGATTTTGCATATTCCACCAGGTTGAAATGTCTTGTTGCGTCAACGGGACTGTCTGTGAATTCCTTTGGAGGAAGTGTGAAATGCTTTGTACCCGAAAGATCTTCTTCGGCATTATCATCTTCATCCTCGTCAAAATCAGGCTTTTCATCAGAAACGGAGGAGATATCTTCCATTTCATCCTTTCCCGCAAATACCTTTACATCATCCTCTTCAGAGCCGTGTGCCTCTTCATCAGCTTCAGCCTGCTGCATTTCAATTTCTTCAGCAGTAGGAATTCCCAGATTTTTAAGAAGCTCATCAATATCAACATTCTGTTCCTTGTAAAGCTCTTCATCCTTTACATAAACATCAGCCTTGATTTCCTCAACGGGAGTATGAGGTACAAAGGGCTTGAGAGGCTCTCTCGGCTTCGGTGGAGCCTTTACTTCAGCCTTCTTGACCTGAGGCTTCTTTTTTTCTTTTCTGACCTTCGGCTTTCTGACCTGCTTGTCCTCTTCAATGCCGAATTTGTCAGCCAGTTCAAATATATCGTACTCCGGCTCTGGAGTATCAATCATTTCTTTTTTCTTCTTTTCTCTGCGTGATTTTTTTGCCTTCTTTTCTTTTCTGAAGCCTGAATCTGAAAGAAAATCGTCCTCGTCAAAATTATCGGTGAGTTCTTCGGAATCACCGTCATTTTCTTTGATTTCATATTTTGAAGCAGCTTCAATTTTTTCAACAGAGGCAAAAAACTCTTCCTTCTTTTTCAGGAATTCTTCATCATAAAGCTCAGAAGGGTCATTTTTTATTTCTGACATAAATTCTCTTTCCTTTCGTAAAAATACGTGGACAGGGTTTAACCGTAAGCTGCCGAAGAATCAGATTCTCGCAGCAGTCTCCGGCACCCCGATGCTTTATTTCTGTTTCAGACCGAGTCTCTGTCTTGACACCTCATACATAAGTATACCTGCGGCAACGGAAGCGTTGAGAGAGGTGATTTTACCTCTCATGGGAAGAGAGACAATAAAGTCACTCTTTTCTCTTATGAGTCTGCTAACGCCGTTACCCTCGGAGCCGACTATAAGTGCAACACCGCCTGAATAGTCGGTTTCACACCAGTTCTGTCCGTCCATATCAGCCGAATAAACCCATATGCCCTTTTCCTTGAGTTCGTCAATAAGAGTCGCAAGATTACCGACTCTTGCCACGGGCATATATTCAACGGCACCTGCTGAAGCCTTACCTACCGCCCAGGTAAGAGAAGCGTTTCTTCTCTTGGGAATAATAATTCCGTGAGCGCCTGAGGTCTCAGCTGTACGGATGATTGCGCCTAAGTTATGGGGATCCTCTATCCCGTCACAGATAATTATGAAGGGATCCTCCCCTCTTTCTGCTGCAAGAGCAAGAATATCCTCAACCTCTGCATATTCGTGGGCAGCGGCATAGGCAGCAACGCCCTGATGATTGCCCTGACCGCACATAAAATCAAGCTTTTTCTTGTCTACTTCTTTAATTACTATTTTCTTTTCTCTGCACTCAGCAATAATTCTGCCTACAGAGCCGTTTCTTTCACCCTTCACAACAAGAAGCGTATCAATAGCACGCTCACTTCTGAGAGCCTCTGAAACTGCATTTCTGCCTATAATAAGATCCGTATTCTGACGGTCATTTTCTCTTTCCATTATTAAAACCTCCACGGGTATTTATAATCGGTTAATTATAACATACTGATAAACAGATTTAATTCTAATTAAGAAAATAAAGAAACTCAGCCTCTTATGATACGCTTTTTTCTTTCTGTTTTATCCTTTTAAAACTAAAATTACTGAAAAAAACACTTGATTATTCATCAAAAAATCTGCATAATAATACGGACAAAAATAAAACTTAAGAGAGAGATAAAAATGATATTCAGAAACAACAAAGAATACACGGGTACTTTCGAATATATGATAGTGGGTCTCGGAAATCCCGGCAGACAGTACGAGGACACAAGACACAATGCAGGCTTTATCTGTATTGATATGATAGCCGAAAAATACTCGGTAAAAATCAACAAGCTCAAATTCAAGTCCCTTATGGGTGAAGGCAGAATAGAGGGAAAAAGATGCCTTTTACTCAAGCCTCAGACCTTTATGAACTTAAGCGGTGAAGCCGTAAGAGAGGCAGCGGATTTCTATAAAATCCCCCCCGAAAGAATTATTGTCATTTATGACGATATAAGTCTTGAGCCCGGTAAGCTCCGCATAAGAAGAAAGGGCTCCGATGGCGGACATAACGGTATGAAAAATATTATCTACCACCTTAAGAGTGATATGTTCCCCCGTGTAAAGGTAGGAGTAGGTGCAAAGCCCAATCCCGAATATGACCTTGCCGACTGGGTGCTTTCACGTTTTACAAAGAAAGAGGCTGAGGAAATAAAAAAGGCAGCCGAAAATACTCTCGGGGCTATTGAAATAATGGTTACGGGTGATATTGACAAAGCAATGAGCAGATATAATTCATAACAGCAAAAAAACAGGTATACAGTGAGCTTCACCGTATACCTGTTTATATTTACCGAAAGCAACGGGCTTGCCTCACAGATGCATCCCCCGTTTTTTATTATACACTGTACTTTTCCTTGTACTCTTCGTATCTTTCGTTATAGTGGCTGAGATTTTCCTTCTTGACCTTCTTTACATATGAATGCATATCCATTTCATTGTGAGCCATTTCAGTTATACAGCCCGCAATATTTGAACAGTGGTCAGCAACTCTTTCAAGGTTGGTGAGAATATCACCGAGAACAAAGCCCTGTTCAATTGTACACTCGCCTTTTCTGAGTCTTTCGATGTGCTGTCTCTTGAGCTCAGCCTTAAGGTCATCAACAACCTGTTCAAGAGGCTCAACATTTTTAGCAGCACTTCTGTCATTTTCTGTAAAGCAGCGGTAAGCAAGATCAACAATTTCACTTACGGCGCCGCAGATAACCTTAAGACCTCTGGCTGCATCGCCTGAGAAAGCCATTTTCTTTTCGCGTATTTCTTCAAGAGCTTCAGCGAGATTGACCGCATGGTCAGAAATTCTTTCAAAGTCACCGATAATATGAAGAAGCTTTGAGGTTTCTGCACTGTCCTCATCTGTGAGCTCACATGCCGAAACTCTGACAAGATAGGTACCGAGCTTATCCTCATATTTGTCGGTTTTCTTCTCTGCCTTCACTATGAAGTCGTAATCGTCCTGATTATAATTATCAAAGATCTTTATTGCACGGTTGATACTGTCAACAGAAATCTCAGCCATTGTCTGAGTCACACTGCGGCAACGCTCAACGGCAACGGCAGGTGTTGCAAGAAGTCTTTCGTCAAGCATTTCGTATTTTTCTTTTTCGTCTGTATCCTTGATACTGACTGTAGCCATTTTTTCAAGCACCTTAATCATAGGAGCCCACATAATGACGCAGAACACCTTGTATGCTGTATTGACAATAGCAATACCTACCTCAGTGGCTGTATTGTCAACAAAGTCAAATCTGAATATCATATTTGCGCCGTAGAAAAGAGCAAGGGCAGCAATAGTACCGAAGATGTTGAAGTAAAGGTGAACAAGAGTTGCACGCTTTGCATTTTTATTAGCTCCGATAGAAGAAAGCACAGCTGTGATACAGGTACCGATAGCCATACCCATAACAATAGGAATAGCAGTGCCGAAGGTTATTGCGCCTGTTGTGGAGAGAGCCTGGAGAATACCTACAGATGCAGATGAGGACTGAATAATAGCCGTCATAACAGCACCTACGAGAACGCCAAGAACAGGATTTGAGAAAAGTGTAAGAATATTTGTAAATTCAGGAACATCCTTAAGACCTGCCACTGAATCAGACATAGCTGACATACCTGTCATAAGGGTAGCAAAGCCTAAAAGAATCATTGCGGTATCCTTGCTTTTGTTCTTTTTGCTGAACATAAGAAGATATATACCTATAAGCGCCAAAACGGGAACGAAGGAATCGGGCTTGAAAAGATTCATGATACCGCCGCCCTTGATGGCAGTAAGTGAAAGAATCCACGCAGTAATGGTAGTACCGACATTGGCACCCATAATAGGACCTACTGCCTGATGCAAGGTCATAATACCGGAGTTTACGAAACCGACGACCATAACCGTTGTGGCAGATGAGGACTGAATAATTGCCGTAACGACAAGCCCTAAAAGGAAGCCCTTCACGGGACTGTCTGTCATTTTACCGAGGACAGTTTTCAGCTGACCGCCCGCTTTCTTTTCAAGGGATGCACCCATAAGATTCATACCGAAAAGGAAAAGAGACAGACCGCCGACGAGTGATAATACATCGAACAGTGTCATAAAATTATACCTCTCTGAAAATATCTTTTTGATTAGGTGATTTTACATCACTATAAAATAATAACAATATTCGACAAAGTTATCAATAGTTTTCTCGAATTTCATTATTAAATTCTGCTACTCAATCAAAAACTTTTATATAAAAAAGAAAAATGCTATGCAAAAGCAACAAATACAAATTCCTGATAAAGCTGCTGTAAAAAGGCATAAAAAATAAATTTGAAAAAAACTTAAAAAATTTCAAAAAAACTATTGACTAACCGGTTTTCTTGTGTTATTATATCTGAGCGTTAAGCGTGATGCCGAAACGCAGGCACAATAAGCTGGTGTAGCTCAGTTGGTAGAGCAGCTGATTTGTAATCAGCAGGTCGGGGGTTCGAGTCCGTCCACCAGCTCCAGTTTAATAAGGGTAGGTTCCCGAGTGGCCAAAGGGAGCAGACTGTAAATCTGCCGTCAACGACTTCGATGGTTCGAATCCATCCCTGCCCACCAGAAAAAAGACGATTCTTCGGAATCGTCTTTTTTTATCCGATCCGAAGGATTGGTATGTAATCACTGTAAGGCGTATGCAATCACGCGAAGCGTGCATGGCATCTTCGCAGGACATAACTTCATTACGAATATCGAAAAAAGGCAAGAAAGCCTCTTAAACATCACTGTTTATTACGCATTTATACAAGGAGGAAACCCAGATGACAAATCTTCTTTATTCACAGACAAAAGCACTTATGGAAGAATTGGGAGAAAAGGCAAAGCTCCGCCGTGGAAACATTTTAGTTATCGGCTGCTCCACGAGTGAAATCGTCGGATCAAAAATCGGTACAAATTCAAGCCCCGATGCAGCAAAAACCGTTTTTGAAGCAATTTATGAATACGCACAGGAAAAAGGTATTTATCTTGCCGTTCAGTGCTGTGAGCATCTCAACCGTGCCATTATAACCGAAAGAGAAGCTGTACCCTTTGCAGAAGCCGTCAATGTTATCCCTCAACCTAAGGCTGGCGGTTCAATGGCTGTTCAGGCTTATACACATTTCATAAACCCCGTAGTTCTCGAGGAAATAAAAGCAGATGCAGGCATAGATATCGGCTTCACTCTTATTGGTATGCATCTGAAAAAGGTTGCCGTTCCTGTCAGACTGGAAAACAATAAAATCGGTGAAGCCACGGTAATTGCCGCACGAAGCAGACCCAAATTCATCGGCGGTGAAAGAGCAATATATAACGAAGAACTTATGTAATAAAACCGAGCAAAAAAAATGAAAGCACTTCATTGCGAAGTGCTTTTTATTATTCCGTCACTGCTGACAGCAGCAGAATTCAGATTTTTTTACAGTCAGATTACTTCCTCAACGTTGCTCTTACCTGAATCAAGGTTGAGAATAAGTGTCTTTTCAAGACCATCCTCTGTGAAATCGAGACGGATTTCATTCTTGCTGATAAATTCAGCAGCATTAACCTTGTAATCCTTATCCTTGAAGAAGTCCTTCAGATATCCGATTCTCTCGTCGTCGAAATCACCTGCGTTATCAGAAACAAAAAGAACATTACCGCAGATTGAATTAACCTTTCCGTGAAGAAGCTTCTGTTCCATATTGTAACCGATGTTTATATCACGAAGGAAGAATACATCAGGGTCATTACAGAAAGCTCTGCCGTCAAGATGGTTACGGAAAATGGTGTTTGTGATTGCATTCTGTGATGAGGGCATTTCAGCATTGGTTCTGACGCAAGTAACAATAGAGTTGATATTAAGGCTCTTTCTGAGCTCGAATTTCCAATTCTTGTTAACGTCACAGGAAATACGGCAGGCATCAAAGATACCCATACAGGTGCCCAGGGGCACACCGCAACCGAGAATCCATTTATCACCGCAGGCTTCACGGAGAAGATCTACGCCGTCACACATAATTTCACCTCGGGTTTTGCCGTTTCTCGGCTCGATACACTGGCTGTAAAGGAAGTCGAGCTTAACCATATCAAAGCCCCATACATTGAGAATTGTATGGAAAAACTTTTTAATATATTCACGTACCTCAGGATTGTAAATATCAAGGGTATATGCACCGCCCCAGCCTTGACAGCCGAGCATTTTCTTGCCGTTGTGGTTGTGTCTTAAAAGCCAGTCGGGATGTTCCTTTGCAACAGTTGATGATACCTGTGCAGAGAAAGGTGCAACCCAGATACCTGCTTTATATCCTTTTTCGTGGATTTTATCTGCAATATATTTCATTCCGTGAGGGAACTTCTTCTCATCTGTAATAAGCCAGTCACCGACTGCTGCCTGATAACCGTCGTCAACCTGGAAGATATTTACCTCTTCACTTGCTCTGTCAAGACCGTTAAGGTCACGGAGGATAATATCCTCATTGATATCCTGGAAATAGTTATACCAGGATGTGTAACCTGAAAGGTGATCGATAGCAGGCTTTTTGCATCCTACAAAGTCAAAGAAATACTTATCCATTACCTCATCCATGTCACCGCTGATGATTGCAATGTCAAACATTTCATATTCCTGACCTGCCTTGAGCACAAGACCTTCAACATCCTTTTTAATATTGAAAGCATTACCCTTCATATCAACCTCAAAGATTGTGTAACCCTTTCTTTCACTCTTTGAGCCGTAAAGTGTGATTTCTTTTTTGCCTTTTTCACGGAAATAGCAATATGTATAACCGTGGAACTTGCCTTCTACACCGTATTCTTCGAAATGATAGTCACCTGAAAGTCCTACAAAATGAGCAGTAAATTTTGAAATTTTTGCAGCTTTCATAAGGCCGTCAAATTTATCGTTCTTTGAGAATTCTCTTGAAGTTGTCCATGCCTGATAGCCGTTTGCATAGAATAAAGCATCATCACCAAAGCCTCTTTCACCCTTAAGAATAAGCTTTGACATTGTCATATCCTTTTTGGCAGTGAAAACGCCTTTTATGCTGCTTTCTGTTTCTTCAAGTCTGAAAGAAAAATTGTCGTTGTCAAATTCTTTGTCAACTACCTTTGAGCCCCCTGTTGTTATTTCCGAATAGAGTCTGAACATTATAAAATCCTCCTGATTACATAATTTTACCTATCTTTAGAATTTTATCATAGAGAGTCCGTAAAATCAATAGAATTTCTGTAAACCTGTCATTCATATAAAAAATCCGTCAGCAGAAGCAGACAGACTCTTGTCAGACACAGCAAAACCCCACCGATAGAGGTGAGGTTTTTTCTGCATTAAGATTTATTATTTTATAATATCATCGAATAAGCTGAAGTTTGCCTTTTCAGCCTTGAGCTCGCCGGCCTGAATTTTCTTGATAATTTCTACAATACGGTCATTGATAGGTGTAGCTACACCGTGCTTTCTGCCGAATTCACAGACAACACCGTTAATAGCATCAATTTCACAAGGCTTGCCCTTCTTTAAATCCTGAAGCATTGAAGGCTCGATAAGTCTGTGCTTTTTCATTGCTACGGGAAGAAGAAGTGTACCGAAGGCACGCTTGATAGCGCCCTTATAATAGAACAGACCTACTATATTTTTACCCTGAACGGGAGCAAAGGTTACACCGGCTGCATGACCTACATCTATACATTCCTTCATACAACGGATAGCTACCTGCTTGCCGTTTTTATCCTCGGAAACATCACCGAACACACCGCCGACAACAGTACCGAGTCCTGAGAAGGTTGCATTGATAAGAAGCTTTGACCAACGGGCGCCCATAAGGTTAGTCTCTTCGTGAACGGGACACATAAGCTCAAGAAGATTTTTAACCGTAGTGAACTGCTCATCTGTAATGCCGTTCATCTTACCCATATGGAAGGAGAGGCTGTCGGGCTCACTTGTAAGCTCACATACGCCCGGCTCAATAAGTGCAGCGCCCCATTCAACAGCACAGCCCATTGTATGGTCAGCACCGATAATCTCAGCGATACCTGGCTCAGGGATACCGTTCTGTAGAGTAACGATAACACCATTGGGAGCAAGGAAATCCTTAAGCATTGTAACAACGTCCTTGTTGAAAAGCTGCTTAGTAAGGAGAACG
>JAZRQQ010000073.1:0-11792 GCA_045649935.1 Acutalibacteraceae bacterium
TAATAAAAAGGTAATTTTTTTCATAAGCAATTAAGATTTTAGTTAATAACGGCGTTCTGATTGTAAAGTTATGCATATTTTTCTAATCTACAAAATTATAATGATAAAATTTTATTTAATAAAAATATTTATTTAATTCACTATCATTATCACAAATAGGCGGAATTGTCATAAGTCCTTTGATTCTTATTCCGTCCATTTCTGAAATCTGACATACAAGCTCGTCGAGCATTTCAGGAGGTATTCCGGTCTTACTTTCTTCACCGCCGATATTTACCTCTATAAGACAATCCGTAGTTATTCCCGCAGCAACACTGCGTTTAGAAATTTCGTTTGCAAGCTTAAGAGAATCAACAGATTCAATCATTGACACTTCACCGATGATCTGTTTAACCTTATTGGTCTGCAGATGACCGATAAGATGTGCCTGAACATTATCAAGCTTAAGATACGGTTTCTTTGAAATCAATTCCTGAACTTTATTTTCACCTATCAAGGTTATACCTTTTTCCAAAGCACGGTTAATAAAAACAGGCTCAACGGTTTTTGTAACTGCCATAAAATCAATGTCCTCAAAATTGCGGGAGGATCTGACAGCAGCATCAGCTATTTTTTCTTTAATAAATTCGACGTTATAATCAATATTCTTGAACCGTTCTTCAGTTGAGTACCATTCCATCGGTTATGTGCATCCCCTTTACTATAATCTGATCATAAAGATTGATTGAACGGTAACGGGAAGTTTCCTCTTCGTCAACAACTTTGTTACCCTCTTCATCTTCTTTGTAAACTTTATATTTATCGGCAATTACATAATCCTCACCGTAATATAAGACAGTAATAGGTGTAAATTGTACATAGTTCCCGCGAATAACATAAACACCCTTAAGGCCCTCATCGTTTTCAACAATTGCACGGCTGTCGATTCTGAATCCGTTATAATCCTTTACGGTTATTGCTACATTTTCAATGCGGAGATTTGCAAGCTCTTCATTCATTGCCGTGCATTGAAGAGTTACGGTAATTGTATCACCGTTAAGCTCAGACACATTGTAAACCTTCATTGATATGTCCTCAATGTTTTTATCAGGAAAATCAACCGTTACATAATTTCCGGTTTTAATAACTGAAGCATCTGTTATTGATGTATCAAAAATAAGATACCATGTATGCTGTGCAATAATTTTACCGAAGGCATTTTCATTAACAGATTTTTCGGAAGAGATTAATCTGCTGCCCTCATTGACTGTAACCTTCATTTTCTCAACATCATCATAAGATTTAACGCCTTCATATCCGTCAACATTGCTTACAAAATAGCCGGCATATGATGATTTTACACTGTCAGATGTATCATAAGTCTTTTCAAGTGCCTTAATTTCTTTTTGCAGAGAATCTATCTGTGAATCAATGTCAAAGCTATCACCCGTTGCAATCTGTTTTGTTGACATTTTTGTAATAAAATCACCGGTTACTTTATCGAGTTCGGAAAGAGTTCTGCCGGAAATACAATCAACATAACTGTCAACAGAATTATATATGCTTGAATTAAGATAAACGACATTCACATAACTGAGATCGCCATGACTGCGCAGCTCAGTTAAATCGTTAAGTCGCTCTTTAAGTTCCTGAACTTTTAAATAGTTTTCAGCCTGCTGTGCATCATCAAAAGTAACTGCTATAATATCTTTTTTACCTACGTTTGCACTATCAGCAAGAACCGGAACATAAACTTTTTTACTGTCCTTAATGAGAATAGATATATTTTCACCGTCTATTACGCGGTTTTCATCTCGTACAGCAAAGCCGGTAACATTGAGTTTTTCTTCCTGAGTGTACCTCAAAGCATAATCATATTCAATTTTTCCTGTGCTATGTGAATATACTGACTGAGCAAAATAAAGCAGAACTATAACTGCAAAGGATATCAGCATACCTATAGCTATTTTTTTGTCTCTTGAGGTATTCATAAATTAATCACCCAAATATTTATCTATTATTTCTGATGCTTTTTCAATAAGAGCTACACCATTCAGACAATCAATTTCAATCCAATTAATTTCCTTGTTTCGTCTAAACCATGTGAGCTGTCTTTTGGCATATCTTCTGGTTTCCATTTTAAGCTTTTCCGTTGCCTCATCAAGAGTAACATAACCGTCAAAATACGGCTTAAGCTCTTTATAGCCTATAGCTTGCTTTGCTGTATTTGAAATGTCAGAAGCAAAAAAATCTTCAGCTTCTTCAATTAGTCCTTCATCAAGCATCTTATCGACTCTGAGATTGATTCTGTCATAAAGGAACTGTCTGTCTTTTGCCGTAAGACCTATAACGCACCATTCAAATTCACTTTCATTAAGATGTGAAAGTTCATCCTGCTCGCTGATTGTTCTGCCTGTAGCATAATATAGTTCAAGCGCTCTGATTATGCGTTTTCTGTCATTGATATGAAGCCTTGAATAAGTTTCAGGGTCAATATCTCTGAGCCTTTCATACAAGAATTTAATCCCTTTTTCTTCTGCTTCTTTTTCAAGCTTCTCTCTTATGTCGGTTTTACCGTAATCAAGGAAGGTTGTATTATTAATAAGCGTATCAATGTATAAGCCTGTACCTCCGGCGACAACAGGAAGCTTGCCTCTTGATATTATATCCTTTATAGCTGAAATAGCCTTTTCTTTATACATTGCAACACTGAATTCTTCATCGGGATCTATTATGCCTATAAGGTGATGCTTTGCCTGAGAAAGCTCATATTCAGTAGGCTTTGCCGTTGCTATATTCATTTTTTTATATATCTGCATTGAATCAGCTGAAACGATTTCACCGTCAAATTTTTCAGCTATATCAATTGCAAGAGATGTCTTTCCCGAAGCTGTGGGACCGGCAACGACAACTACTAATTCTTTTTTCATTTATCTTCTCCGAAAATTTACTGAATTCTGCCGAACATTTTTTCAAGCTCATATTTTGAAAGCTCGAGAAGAACAGGTCTGCCGTGAGGGCAATATCTGATAGTATCATTATATAAAACCTCTTCAGCAAGAACCTTCATTTCGGCTGTTGAGTTCTTGTATCCTGCCTTAATTGCTGCCTTACATGCTGAGGTGTGATGAATACGGTCAATCTTCTCAGACTCAATGTTTGTTCTGTTTTCGCTTAAATATGAAGCAATTTCAACTATCGTATCTTCAATATCATCACCTGAAATAAGCATAGGACATTCACGGATAATTACTGTTCCGGTGCCGAAATCTTCAACAAGATAACCTGCTTTTGAAAATGCGTCAAGATTTTCAAGGATAACATTATATTCGCTCTTACTAAGAGTAACCGTTACAGGAGTAAGAAGAACCTGAGACGATACATTATCCTGAGCATTTTTCTTGATTTTATTGTAGATAATTCTTTCATGCGCAGCATGCTTATCAATAAGACAGACTTTTCCGTCATATTCACATAAAATGTAAGTTTTAAAAGCTTCACCTAAAAGTCTTAACGGCTTAGGTGCTTTCTTTTCTTCAGTGATTTTTACTGTAGTTTCTTTGATTATTTCAGATTTAGGTTTAAAATTGTTGTCTTTATTCACAGAAACTTCAGGTACAGATTTCTGTGCAGCCGGCTCATACTTCTTCTTTTCTTCAAATTCTGTTTTGGGCGCCGACACAGATTTTTCAATCTTATTTTCCTGAGTCTGACGGCGTTTAAAGCCGGAAACAAGATCGGGTACATCTGAATTTGTGTGACCTTTATTAACACTTTCCGGTGCATTTAAAGTAGATGATGATCTGAATTCAGATGAGGACATTTTTTCCCAGAAACTTTTATCTTTCTTTGGTGCAGAGGGTGTATTTTTATTCTGAGATACAAAATTATTAAGTGTTCTGTCATCAGCCTGCTTAACCTTCAAAGGCACATCTTCCTCAACCATCTGAAGCTGAGCATAGTCCGGCTTTGCTTTTTCTGTAAGCTTAGCCATTTTATTCGAATCAACGGCAGGTGCTGAGTCAAATTCAGTAATAGCACCCTTAACTGCATAATATACAGCAGATGAAACCTTTCTTTCATCACTGAAACGTACCTCAGTTTTTGCCGGATGCACATTAACATCCACCGTTTCAGGTCTGACCTGCACATTGAGTACACAGCTGGGGAATTTACCAACCATAATTGTGTTTTTGTAGGCATTTTCCATAGATGCCATAATTGAACGGGATTTTATATTTCTTCCGTTGAGAAAGAAATACTGCATTGCTCTTGACGGTCTTGAACAAACCGGCTTACATACATAACCCGTTACCTTTATCCCATCAAGCTCATAATCAACTTCAAGGAGACTTTCAGCAAATGTTCTGCCAAAAACCGAATAAATAGCAGAAAGAAGCTTGCCGTCACCGGGAGTAATGAGAGCCTGCTTACCCTCACGGATAAATCTTATGCTGATTTCCGGATGAGAAAGAGCTATTTTATCAACAATATCTGCAACTGCATTAGCCTCAGACACATCTCTTTTAAGAAATTTCATCCTTGCAGGTGTGTTATAAAATAAATCTCTTACAACAATTGTTGTACCGTTAGGACATCCTGCTGCATCGTAGGATGTCTGGACACCGCCTTCAACAGAATAAGCAGTGCCCATTTCTTCATCAATAGTTTTAGTTAAAATTTCCGTTCTTGAAACAGCAGCGATTGAAGCAAGAGCTTCACCTCTGAAGCCGAGAGTAAAAATCGAATTGAGATCTGTTTCTTCCTTAAGCTTACTTGTAGCATGGCTGAGAAATGCCTTAGGAACATCTTCTCTGTAAATTCCGCATCCGTTATCGGTAATACGTATATAAGTAACGCCGCCGTTTTTAATCTCAAGTGTAATTGTTGTAGCACCGGCATCAATTGAATTTTCCATAAGCTCTTTAACAACTGATGCAGGTCTTTCGACAACTTCACCGGCAGCAATGAGCTCAGCTATATGTCTTGATAATACATTGATTCTTGCCATAAAGTTGTCCTTCCTTTCTTATTTTCAGAATCCTGTTTGCCTTGCCTTGGTTACAAGCTCATGAAGAGTTGTAAGCGCTTCAAGAGGCGTCAGTGTATTAATATCGATATTTTTGATTGTGTCAATAATCTCATCGTCAAGAGTAGATTTCAGAGAAATCTGAAGCTCCTCCTCCTCTTCTTCAACAAGAATATTTTTCATAGCAGTTAAATGTTCCGGATTCATTGCTTCAAGCTCAGATAAAATCTGTCTTGCTCTTGAAACAATACCATTGGGAATACCCGCAAGCTTAGCAACCTCAATACCGTAGCTTCCGTCAGCGGCTCCTCTTACAATTCTTCTGAGGAATGTAATTTTGTCACCTTTTTTCTTTACGGATATGTTGTAATTCTTAACTCCGTCAATCTGGTTTTCAAGCTCGGTAAGCTCGTGATAATGAGTTGAAAAAAGTGTCTTGGCGCCAAGCTTCTTCTTGTCAGCGATATATTCAAGTACAGCTCGAGCTATACTCATACCGTCAAATGTCGATGTACCTCTGCCGACCTCATCAAGAATAATAAGGCTGTTTTTATCAGCGTTTTTAATAATGTTGGATACCTCATTCATCTCAACCATAAATGTTGACTGACCTGTTGCAAGATCATCAGATGCTCCGACACGTGTAAAAATACTGCTGATAATCGAAAGCTCTGCTCTTCTTGCAGGAACAAAAGAGCCTACCTGAGCCATAAGACAGATAAGAGCTACCTGTCTCATATATGTTGATTTACCTGCCATATTAGGACCGGTAATAATTGAACATCTGTTATCGGCACAATCCATATATGTGTCATTAGGCACAAAAGGTGCACCGTCAAGCATAAGCTCTACTACCGGATGTCTGCCCTCACTGATATCTATAACAGTGCTGTCAAGCATTGTCGGGCAGGTATAGTTGTTATTTATTGCAACTTTTGCAAATGAACAAAGAACATCTGTAACTGCAAGTGCAGCAGCTGTAGACTGAATTCTGTTGAATTCATCAGCAATACCCTTACGGATCTGACAGAATATTTCATATTCAAGCTTAACAATTCTTTCCTCAGCGCCTAAAACCTTACTTTCAAGGTCTTTAAGCTCCTG
Organism: Acutalibacteraceae bacterium; assembly: GCA_045649935.1. Classification (GTDB taxonomy): domain Bacteria; phylum Bacillota; class Clostridia; order Oscillospirales; family Acutalibacteraceae; genus UBA6857. The sequence goes on from JAZRQQ010000073.1 coordinate 6,113, forward strand.
AGTTATATATCTTTCTGCATTTGCAAGTGTCTGTTTTCTTATATAATCATCAGGGACAAGGCTTTTAAATGAATTAGTAACCTCAATGTAATAGCCAAATACCCTGTTATAGCCAACTCTTAGTTTAGTAATACCCGTTCTTTCTTTTTCACGGGCTTCAATCTCTCTGATGTATGTTTCGCCATTAGACTTGATATCCCTGAGAGAATCAAGCTCTTCATTGAATCCTTCTCTGATAATATCTCCTTCTCTGACACTGAAGGGTGCATCAGGATTAATGGCAGCATCAATAAGATTGTACACATCTTCAAGCAAATCAACAGCATCAAACTGCTGCTTGAGATATGCACTTTTTGAATCAGCAAGCAGTGACTTTATTTCAGGCAAAGCTGAAATTGTCTGCTTTAATGAATTAAGGTCTTTACCGTTTGCAGATTCAAAAACAATTCTTGTCATTAATCTTTCTATGTCGAAAACACCTGAAAGAGCTTCACAAAGGTCATAAAGCTTCATACTGTTGTCAAACAGCTCTCCTACAGCATTATGACGGCGTGTAATCTGATTATAATTAATCAGAGGTTTTTCAAGCCATGAGCGTAAAAGTCTTTTACCCATAGCAGTTTTAGTTTTATCAAGAACCCAGAGAAGTGAGCCTCTTTTTTCTCTGCTTCTCATAGTTTCCGTTATTTCAAGATCTCTCTTTGTGGAATAATCCACCTTCATAAACTGACTGTCTGAATAATAGTTGATTTCTCTTATGTTGCCAAGATCGTTTTTCTGAACATTCATAAGATATTTGAGTGCTGCACCGACAGCAATTACAGCATGCTCAGATTTTTCAAATCCGAAGGATATAAATTTTTCTTTACCGAAATGTGTAAAGCATATTTCAAGACTTTCATTATAATCAAAAAAGCTATCCTCGGGAATTTCACAGATTGCATCAACTTTTCTTGTAATAAAAGAAGAAATATTTTTATTCTCACTGATTTTTCGGTTAAGAACAATTTCACTCGGTGAAAAAACACCAAGTTCATTAATTATTTTATTTTCAAGATTTTTACAAGGCTCGAAAAAAGTAAGATTAACCGTACCCGTAGATACGTCACAAAAACAGATACCCACACCGTTATCATCAAAATATATAGATGTAAGGTAATTATTTTTGGACTCATCTAGCATCGAATTTTCAATTATACTGCCTTTAGTTATGACACGTATAACATCTCTTTTTACAAGACCCTTTGTTGTTGCAGGATCTTCAACCTGCTCACAAATCGCAACCTTATGGCCCTGCATAACAAGCTTTGCAATATAGTTGTCAGCTGAATGGAAAGGTACACCGCACATCGGTGCCCTTTCACCTCCGCCACAAGCGCGACCTGTGAGTGTCAGTTCAAGAATTGATGAAGCAAGCTTTGCATCATCATAAAACATTTCATAAAAATCACCCAGTCGGAAAAACAGAATAGTATCCGGATATTCTTTTTTTATTTCAAAATATTGAGCCATCATAGGTGTCATTTCAGACATATTGTTTTTCCTCCCGTAATTTATGATTTCTCAGTGGCTTTTTCTTAGTGGCAGCCGCTGCAGGATGAGCATGAACCGTTGCAATCGTGTTCGTGGGGCTTTTCAGGCTCACATGTTGCAGGATCAGCACCGTTTACGCAAAGACCAAGAATCTGCATAATGTAATTCATCATTTCGTCAACTTCAGTTCTTGCAGCATCATAAGCCTGCATTTTTTCATTGTCCATAAGCTTTGTGTAAGCATCGTTGAACTCTTCTTCAAATGCGTGCATTTTTTCTGCATCGGGTTCTTCTTTTGATGCTTCCATCTGATAATTCATCTGAACAAGCTGAAGCTGAGCCATAAGGTCGTTGAGCTCTTTGTCGTTCATATTAGCTTCCTGAGCCTTTGAAAATCTGATGTAACGCTCGTCCTGCTGAATAGCAGCACCGAGTTCACGTGTAAGTTTGATAATGTCCATTTCTGTGTACTCCTTAAATAAATGTATTTTTTATAATAAATACTCCTACTTGATGTAAGGGTAAATTATCCGCAGTATTCGCCGTAGACAACCCATGTCTTAGGCTCGGTTACTTTAACGTTGACAAACTGACCGATCAGGCTGTCATTACCTCTGAATTCAATTATAACATTTCCTTCAGTTCTTCCCGAAAGAATGCCTTCTGTTTTAGCTTTGCCCTCTACAAGAACTCTGTATGTCTTGCCGAGCATAGAAGCAGTTCTTCTGCCTGCAATACTTTCCTGTAAATCAGTAAGCTCCTTGAACCACTTTCCTTTCTCTTCTCTCGAAACAGGATCAGGCATATCATAAGCCTTAGTGCCGGGTCTTGGTGAAAAAATAAAGGTAAAAAGTGATGTATATTTTACTCTTTCGATAAGAGAAAGAGTATCTCTGAACTCATCGTATGTTTCGCCAGGGAAGCCGACGATTACATCGCTTGTAATTGAAAGATCAGGCATAAGACTGTAAGCATAATCAATAAGACTGAGATATTTATCTCTGTCATAATGTCTGTTCATTTCCTTTAAAACTCTGTCGTTACCCGACTGAAAAGGAAGATGAAGATGCTTTGCAATTTTATCCGATGATGCCATAACATCAAGAAGCTCTTTTGTGCAATCTCTCGGATGTGATGTCATAAAACGAACAATGAAATCACCTTCAATTTCACTGATAGCTTTTAAAAGAGCTGGAAAATGCTTATCCTCAGATAAATCCTTATTATATGAATTAACATTCTGACCGAGAAGAGTAATTTCCTTATAGCCTGAATCAACAAGCTCTTTAACTTCATTAAGAACAAGATTGAAGTCTCTGCTTCTCTCTCTGCCTTTTACATAAGGCACGATGCAGTATGAACAAAAATTATTGCATCCGTACATAATAGGCACCCAGGCTTTAAATGTACCATCCCTTTTAATAGGCATACCTTCAACAATATTTCCGTCACTGTCAGTAATATCTATAACTCTTTTGCCGGTGCAGAGAACTCTGTATAGAAATTCGGGAAGCTTATATGAAACGTGAGTGCCGAAAAGCACATCAACAAAAGAAAAGCTTCTTTTAATTCTCTCTGCAACGCTTTTCTGCTGTGTCATACATCCGCAAAGACCTATTATAAGGTTAGGATTGACTTTTTTTATAGGTTTAAGTGCTCCTACGTTACCGAAGACTCTGTCTTCAGCATGTTCTCTTATAGCGCAGGTATTGTAAAGGACAAAGTCAGCTTCTTCGGGATTGTCAATAAACTCATATCCCATTTCACGAAGCATTCCCTGAAGTCTTTCACCGTCAGATACATTTCCCTGACAACCGTAAGTATGAACATAAGCCTTTGGTGCTGATACAGGAAATCTCGAAGAAAGAACTGTTTTTACAAGCTCTATATATTCCCTCTGTTTATCTAATTCTGCCTCAGGGACAGTAAATCTGTTATTGTTCAATCTGTATATCTTCCTTCTGTATTTTTTCTGAAATATCCATGAGCTTCTGCAGTCTGTGATTTACCGCAGATCGGCTCATAACCGGAGAACACATCTCCCCTATTTCTCTTAAGCTTGCATCGGGATTCTCTATCCTGAGAATCGCAACCTGCTTGAGATCTTCCGTCAGCTCTGAAAATGTTCCTGATTCCTTAAGTCTTTCAATTGCACTGACCTGATCAAAAGCTGCAAACACGGTACGTGACAAGTTCGCATTTTCAAAATTGTTACGTCGGTTTGTAAGATTTCTCAAATCCTTATATATCTTGATGTTCATTATTTCAAGAGCAGCAAGCTGAGCACCCATCATTGTAAGCAGATCCTCAATACTTTCACTGTCCTTTACATAAATTACATTAACATATCTTCTTATCATATGCTTTGCTTTGATGCCGTAATCATTAAGAATCTTGAGAAGATCAAGACTCAAGGTTTTAAAAGGTACCACAAACTCAATATGATAGCTTTTATTCGGATCAGATGCTGTACCACAGGAAAGAAATGCACCGCGAAGAAACGCAGCATCACAGCAGTTAGTGCTTTCCTGAGTATTTCCCGACTCATTAGAAAGATTGCCTCTGTCAATTCGGAGTGTTCTCTCTGTTCCGGTGCAGGAAAAGACAGATAAAACCTTTTTTCTGTCTTCTGAAGAAGCAAAAGCTACAGTATGCTTTCCTGCATCAGAAACGGTATTGCATGCCTTGATATTACAAGCACTTTCAGCTAATTCGGCATATTTGCCCGCAACTTTGCTGTTATCAGTCATAAGAGAAATATCATTAAGACCGAAAGAACGTCCGAAAAGAAACATTCCGTATGCCATTGCATGAGTACAACATTCGGGCATATTATCAATTTTTATAAGCTCATCTTTAATTTCTGACGAAAAAGACATATATGCCCTCCTCTTGTTTATTTGTTAATATAACTGCGATTTATACTTATATTACAATTTTTATTTCTGAAATAAACACTGAATCTCACTGCTAAACAAATTTAATTTCAGTTTCCATATCTACAGAAAACTTTTCTTTGACAGTTTTCTGACAGAATTCAATTAGATTCACTACATCGGTTGTAGTGGCATTTTCGTAATTTATAATAAAACCAGCATGTTTTTCGCTGACCATAGCGCCACCGATTCTTTTACCCTTGAGACCGCTTTGCTCAATTAGTGCACCGGCAAAATAACCTTCAGGACGCTTGAAAACACTGCCTGCACTAGGGTATTCAAGAGGCTGTTTGTCCTTACGTCTTCCGAAAATTTCTTTCATCTTATACTCTATTTCAGTCTTGTCACCTTCAGTAAGGCTAAAAACAACACTTGTTATCACATATCCTCCCTGAGAATAAAAGCTGTGTCTATATGAAAAGTCAAGCATATCTCCCTCGAAACAGCCTTTCTCACCGTCAGAAGAAATATGATAGCACCTTACAACAACATCTTTCATTTCACCGCCGTATGCACCTGCATTCATATAGGCAGCGCCACCGACAGAGCCCGGAATACCGTATGCAAACTCAAGTCCGGTAAGAGATTGAGAAAGAGCATACTTGCAAACAGAAGCAAGGCTTGAGCCTGCCCCCGCCTCAAAGGTATACCTGTCAAGCACTTTTATATAGTCAAAATCAGAGCCGATATAAATAACAGCCTTGTCATAAATTCCTTCATCCCTTACAAGCAGGTTGCTGCCGTTTCCGAGAACAAAAACTTCAACAGAATTTTCTTTACAAGCAACTAATATATCACTGAGCTCATCTTCATTCTTAGGTATAATAAAGAGTCCTGCAGGTCCACCCGTTTTAAAGCTGGTATGAAGCTTCATCGGTTCGTCTGTTTTATAAGAAATCCCTTTGCTATTAAGAACACTGATTAAACTGTTCAAAGGATTACCTCCAAATTATCAATATGTAACAAGGGCAGCACCTATAATGCCTGCGTCATTACCAAGAGTAGCACGGCAGATTTCAGTTTGTTTTTCCTGCTGCTTACTGTATCTCCACTTTGCTACAAGTTCTCTTATGGGATTAAGAAGTGTATCACCTTCATTGCAGATACCGCCGCCGAAGCAAAGCATTTCAGGCTGGAATCCGTTAATTACGTTAACAGTACCGAGAGCAACATATTTGATATAATTATCAACAAGTCGGATCGTAGCCATG
>JAZRQQ010000074.1:0-14618 GCA_045649935.1 Acutalibacteraceae bacterium
TATGACCTTCCCAAGACTTGGAGCAATCGCTGAAAATGCCTGGTCACCAAAGAATTCATCGAATTTTATGGATAAGGTAAAAGATTATTGCAAACTGTTGGATGCTTACGAAGTGAGATACGCACCTTTGAATAAGGCGAACCCATCATTTATTTATAAACATTTTTCTTCCATTTGGTTCAAAAGGCGTGTTTTTCATTGGGAAAGTATTCATATACATTTTGATAACAAGAAAGTAAAGAAACTCAGCGAAAATTACGATAAATAAGAGTTTAACGTTTGCTTTTTACTCTACTAACGATTGATTTCTCCCCGACCAAACCAATGGTAGGTGTCTTTTGACACCTTTGGGCTATTGTTTTTTTCTTCACAAAACTGTAAAAGAAAACATTAACAATATAGTTACCGCCTTTAAATTAGCAGCTTTTGAAGAGATTGAAAAAATGAAATTAGCAGAAGTCCATTTTTCATTAGCAGAAACAAGAAAATCCTGCTAATGAAAATTAGCAGGAGGAACTTTTTAGATATTGATTCTATATATGTTGCGATACAATAAAATTAGCAGAAGGAGTCTTCTGCTAATGAAAGAAAGTGCGATTTTGTCGCTTTTTCAGTTTGTTTTAAATAACAAACTGAAAAAGCCGAAAAACCTTGTAAAATCAAGGCTTCTCGGCTTTTTGAGATTGGCACCCCCAACAGGAATCGAACCTGTAACTAACCCTTAGGAGGGGTTTATTATATCCATTTAACTATGGAGGCATATATTCTGATATTTAAACAGTAAACAAGATGGTTATAATTTTATCATCCTTTAACACTAAAGTCAATAAAAAAAGGTCGGGAAAAGAAAGTATTTTTCCCGACCTTAAATATTAATAATATTCCTTGCCTGTAAGATATCTGTAAGCAGCAACATACTTCGTTGAAGCTCTCGGTATCTGACTTCTGATATCCAGGAACATATTGTCATCTACAAGGAAAAGTGTCTCCTTTGATGCAAGAGATGCCTGCTTTATCTTATCCATTGCCATAGTGATTGTTCTGTCACCGAGGTCGATTTCAATTCTGTCCTTATAAAGAGACATTGTTGCATTCTCAGAAAGAACTTCATCCTCGTCCACCTTGACAAGTCTTACAATCTGACCGCCCTCAGAGAAAATAAGCTCTCCGTCTTCTGCAGAAAGAAGCTTTTCCTTCCACACCTTTCTCTGCCACATATCCCAGTCATAAATGTTATCAATAACAACATCTTCACCGTGGAAAAAGCCGTCAGATTTCATTGTATACTTTGCGCCACACTCACAGTTAAGATCATCACCCTTACTGTGAAGTGTTCCTATCTTGCCGCACTTGGGACAGATATAAAGTATTCTCTCTACACATTCAGCAAGGTTTTCGCCTTCATAGGAAACAGGATTTTTTCTCTGCTCCTCATAAACGTTAACGTGAATATCACGGCGGATAAGCTCGTTGACTTCCTCAACAGTCATCTTTGCAAGCTCTTCGGGAGAATATTCTCCGACAAACTTACCCATTATAGGACCTTTTCTTGACTTGTTTGCCCATCTCGGACTTCTTAAATAACCGCCGATAAACTTGTATGTTACAAGAGCTGCGCCCGAATCCTTTACAAGCTTACCCGTATTATCTGAAAAATATCCGGTCTGACCGTTGAGAGACATTGCGCCCTCAGCATGAAGGCCTACGGGGATACCGGCTTTAAGATTAGCTATAATCTCATCGGTAAGATATGACGAGGGCTTATCTCTGTACTTGATGATAACTCCGCCGATATATCTGAATACCCAGCCAAGGCTCATTCTGAGTGTGTGGTCACTTGCAACATATCTTATATATTTTTTAAGAGCTGCCATTTCATAGCCGGGATCAGCCGCTTCCGTATGGTTGGCTATAAGAATAAAGCTTTTGTGCTTCGGCTTATAATATTCAAGCTGCACATTATTCTCAGTGAGAACCTTTTTCTTGAGTATATTGATAATGGTATTTACGGCAAAGCAGTTAAAATAATAGCCACTGCCGATTTTAGTTACCTTTTTATTCATCTGACTGCTGCCTCCTCTTCGGCTGCAGCCTCTTCTTCAAGAGTATGATATGCAACCTTACCTACGAGAGTCTTGGGAAGCTCGTCCTTGAAGATAATTTCCTTCGGTCTTTCAAAAACATCAAGATATTCTTTACAGTATGCAAGAATACTGTTCTTTGTTTCTTCGTTCTGCTCAAAGCCTGCCTTAAGAGCAATATATGCTCTTACTCTCTGCATCTTATAAGGATCCTTTACGCCGATAACGCAGGAGCAGTCAACAGCCTCATGCTTGTCGAGAATATTTTCAATATGTGAAGGATATACATTGTAGCCGCTGGTTACGATAAGTCTCTTCATTCTCTGCTTGAAGTAAACAAAGCCTTCCTCGTCCATAGAGCCCATATCGCCTGTAAAGAGCCATGTTGTGCCGTTTTCATCCTTACGCATTGTCTTTGCGTTTTCTTCTTCGGCCTTCATATAACCGAGCATAAGGGTAGGACCGCTGATAATGATTTCGCCCATTTCTCCTTCGGGGAGATAATTGAATGTACCGGGCTCAACAATTCTGTATTCCATATCACGGATAGGAACACCGATGCTTCCGACCTTTGAACGGTCAACAGGAGTAACGCAGGATGCAGTTACACACTCTGTAAGACCGTAGCCTTCACGGATCTGAAGATTTGCATTATGCTCTTTGAAGAAAGCGTCAGCTCTCTTTTTGAGTTCAGGGCTGAGTGCATCACCGCCGCTGAATACGCCGATAAGGAATGAAAGGTCTGCACCCTTGAAAACGTCAACCTTAAGAAGAGCCTCAAAGAGAGTGGGAACGCCTGCAATAAAGTTAGGCTTCTTCTTAAGAACAGCCTTGGCATAGCTTTCCTTTGTAAACTGAGGAATAAGAATACTGAGTGCACCGTTTTCAAGAACAGTGTGTATACCGATACCAAGACCGAAGCCGTGGAAAACAGGCATAACAGAAAGGAATTTACAGCCGTAATCAAGATAACATCCTGAGATTTCTGCAACCTGCATACCCAAAGCATTAAAGTTAAAGTCAGAAAGCTGAATTCCCTTAGGTGTACCGCTTGTACCGCCGCTGTAAAGAATAACAGCTGTCTTGTTCTTGTCAAACACAACCTCAGGAAGAGCTACGCCCTTACCGGTTTTAACGAAATCACTCCATACAAGATCTTTTTCTCTTGTAGGGTATTTCAGATTATTTTTATTTTTAAGATACTTATATGCAATACTCTTGATAAGCGGAAGCTCATCCTGAATTCTTGCAGTAAGGATTACTACATCTTTTTCAGCCTCTTCAACTGCTTTTTCAACCTTTTCATAGAACTGATCAAGAGTTAAAATCATCTTGCTTTCAGAATATTCAAGATAGAATGTGATATTCTTCTGTGAAGAAAGAGGATGTACCATATTTGCGATAGCACCGATTCTGTTAAGTGCATAGAGACATACAATCGCATGAGGTGTATTAGGCATACAGATTGTAACTACATCGTCCTTCTTAATGCCGTATTTAAGAAATGCTCTTGCCGCATCTTCAATCTTTGAAACAAGAAGCTCATAGCTTGTTATTTTTCCCTCAAAGTCAAGAGCAGGTGCGTGAGGGACTCTTTTAGCTGAATTTGCTATAGCTCCGAACATCGTTGTTTCGGGATAGGGATGAATTGCAGGAGCAAATTTTATTTCAGGTAAATTCATTTTATATTCCTTCCGAATAATTATTTATTTAATATATATATTATGATTATTCTCTATTCAAGTAATTTAAGCGCGCGATTCTCTTTCTCAAACCTCCGTCTTTGTGCAATTTATTTAAGCTGCTTTCCGTCTTTTTTCAGTGATAAACACCCTGTAAAAGTGCTGTTTATCTGAAAAAGGGCATACTTACACCCTATAACACAATCTTAAGTGTAACATTATTGAATATCAATGTCAACAATTATAAAATCACTACAAAAACTTTTACACATTCGTAAGAATATACGAATTTTTATATCATTTTTTGTTGAAAATTAAGTAACAATTTTTTCTTCTTTCCCTTAAGTCTATTGTTTTTAAAGACCGTCAATGCTATAATTAATAAAAAATTTATTAAGGAGCAGCTGAAATGACATATAATAAAAAGCAAAAAAACAACCGCAATTCATCCGTTAAAATCACTCTCATCGTTGCGTCATTGTGTGCCGTAATATTTTCTGCGGTTACCTTCAGTCTGATGGTTACAGAGCGTGAAGCTGATATAAATACAGATATTACAGCCGCCCCCGTTGAAACCACGGCTCCCGGTCCCGTTATAGAAAGCACCGTTACTATCGGCTCTGCCGGTGATGTGCTTATGCACAGTCCCGTACTCAAAAGTGCATTACAAAATGACGGAACATATAACTTTGATAAGCTGTTCACCTATGTATCAGATGAAATAAATTCCTGCGATTACTTTGTTGCTAATCTTGAAACCACCCTTGCCGGTACCGAGGATGGCAGAGAATACACCTCCTATCCCTGTTTCAATTCACCTGATGCTATTGCTGCCGCACTGAAAAAAGCCGGTGTTGACTGTCTTCTCACCTCAAACAATCATACCTTTGATACAAGAGGTCACGGTGTCAGAAGAACGCTCTCTGTTGTCAAGGAAATGGGCTTTGATTACGTAGGCACAAGGGAAAACGAAGCTGACAAGAGATATCTTATGAAGGAAATCGGCGGAATAAATTTCGGTATTGCCTGCTATACCTATGAAACAGAAAACGAAAAAGGCAAGGCTCTCAACGGTATTCTCACCGACAGTGAAACGGCAAAGATTATAAATTCCTTTGACTACACAAACATCTCTGCTTTTTACGAAAATATCAGCAAAGACCTTACCGATATGAAAACCGAGGGTGCAGATATCACTATAGTTTATCTTCATTGGGGTAACGAATATCAGCTGACTCAGAATGACCACCAGGAAAAAATAGCAAAAGCACTTTGTGAAATGGGTGTTGATGTTATCGTAGGAGGACATCCTCATGTAGTTCAGCCCGTTGATCTTATCACATCTGAGGACGGCACTCACAGCACCGTATGCGTATATTCCGTAGGTAACTTTATTTCAAATCAGAGAAGAAATCTTATGGGACTTAAAACCGGACACACAGAGGACGGTCTTATTTTCAAAATGACCTTCTCTAAATACAGTGACGGCACGGTTGTTTTTGAAAAAGTAAAATCTGTTCCCACCTGGGTGCATCTTTACTCAGGAAATTACAATATCGTTCCCCTTTCAAAAAATCTTGAAAGCAAGGCATCAGATAAAGGTCTTACAATAAGCTCAAACGGTCTTACTCTTGCTAAGGAATCCTACGAAAGAACAATGGCGCTTGTAAAGGAAGGCACAAAAAAATGCAACGATTATCTTTCCTCTCTTCCGAAGCCTGACGATATTACCGAGGTAACAGCTCTTACACCGACAGCTGATATTGCAGCTTAAATTATAATAAAAAATGCGATCCGTCAGGACCGCATTTTTTTGTTATTGTTTTTTCATTTTACTCAACAAGTAAGCCGTGATATCTTCCCATCCAATAAGGAAGAGTATAGGTTGTTGAGCCTTCCATTTCATTAGGATTGTGGTTATTATCCATACCGTAGGTTGAGCCGTTATACTTATGCAGTGCTCTTTCATCAGCGGGAGCTACTGCCCAATCAAGAGTACCGAGTCCGAATACCATACCTACAATCTTAAGAATCTGATTGTCTGAATCCCAGAAAAGAGGCTTCTTTGATGTAAGATCAAATGAAAGCTCATCTGTTCCTTCGATGCCTACATCGTCAAGGTCAAACTCTGCTATATCGTCTCTCTTTGAGTTACTTGCAAGATATTTTCTTGTATCAATAGGATGACGTGAAAGCACCCATGAAGCAGTTTCAACAATGTTGTTACCGTACTTGTCAGTAATTACCTCATCGGGGTGTGCAAGCTGATAAATATAATACCAGAGTGCATTTTCACTGAAGCTCATTGAATACCACCAGTCATCAAGAGCTGTTGAGTAATAACTGAGAAGCTCTTCATCATCTTCCATCTGGAAAAGAAGATAGTAGCCGAGCATAGCCATTTCTTCGTCAGAATAGTTGAGAATGATTCTGTAAAGTGATTTGAAGGTTTCTGAGCCTACAAGAGGACGGAGAATGAAGCCGAGAATTTCTGAAACGCTGTTGGCATATTCAAGAATAGCCATTTCGTATCTTTCGAATTCCTGATTCATAATCTGTGCATACTGATACTGCTCGTCAAGAGCTGCCATTCTGTATTCGTCTTCCCATTTCTGGTCACCTGTAAGGTAAGCAGCAAGCTTGAATACATTGAGAAGAACAAGAGTCTGAAGAGGTGCGCCGCCGAGAACCTGACCGTTGTGCAGATATGTTCTTGAGAATTTACCCCATGTGGTAGGCTGACCTGAGCCGTCAACAAGACAGTAGCTGTTATCAACAAGATGCTGTGCAAACTTATCAACAGCATTTACAATAAGCTCCTTAAGCTCTTCATCCTCAGGTCCGAGAATATCGTAAGCAAGCTTATAAAGGAAGAGATGACCGATAACCTCGTCAGCACTTGTATCACCCTTGTAGAAGATATCCTCTACATCATAGCCTTCACCGATAAGATCGTTCCAGAGTCTTTCGGGAATTTCACCTGAAGCATCAACCTTGAGTCCGCGGTAATTTTCGTTATGAAGCAGATAGTCTGAGCCGTCGGAATTCTTCTTGGTTGAAATACCTGTAGCTGTGCCGTCACCATTGTGTGACCAGTAAGCATAGCCGTCATAATCGAACTTTTCATCCTTGAAGGAGTATGTTCTTGCCCAGAAGCCTTCGAGGAGTCTTGTTCTCTTTTCATATTCAACATCTTCGCCTGCATTGGTGGTGTTTACCCAGGAATCCGGATCCTCAAGGCTGAGGTTATCTTCATCCTGAATGTAAGATGTAATACCGTAAAGCATATACTTTGAATTCATCTTATCAAACATTGTTGCAGGACTTTCAAAGGGAACATACTGACCGTAATTTCCGTTTGTGATAAGAGCACCGTCAGTATAATATTTACCTAAATCATAATTGGTAACAGTACCGTTTCTCTGAGCTCTTACGTAGCTTTCAGTAGTGCCCTGACGCATAGAAATATATGTAAGAAGCACAACTGCTTCCGTTGCAAGAGTAGCAGTCTTTCTCGCTGCTTCGATTTCAGCTTTTGTAGCATTGGGATCGTCACGGAGAACAGCATATCTCATAAGCTCTCCTGCGCCGTACATTGATGTCCAGAGACCGTCATTGTCACTCTCTGAGGGAATCCAGTTGCCGTCTATAAGATAAGCTTCGGAAACCATACCTCTTCTTGCTACATACTTCTGAGTTGTTTCACTCATCTGTGCAGCCTTATCTGTACCGTTGATATCAAGCATTTCGATATGTGTATAGCCCTCAGCCATTACTGTCCAGATACCGTTTTTGCCGTCAGCAAAAATTGCAAGCACCTTACCGTCAGTTGTGTCTGCACTGTAGAAATATCTGTCACCCATAAAGCGCTGCTCTACGTCTCTTTCGGTAGGTGCGTTTTCATATGTACGGAGAACACCGTAATCAGTAACTGTCCATACTGCTCCGTCAGCTGTTGTTGCACTCTGAGCTGCAGCATAATTGTTCTTATCGGCTACTTCGGCAGGAACCTTCTTTGCACCGATTTCATATCTTGTGACAACCTTCTGAAGATTTTTAACTTCAGCTACAGCCTCACCCTGATAGTCAACCTTTCTGATTTGAGTACCGTTGTTTGTTGATTCTTTTACAACAGTAAGCGTTACGCTGTCAGTATAACCGTCAACATTCTGTGCAGTAATAACGGCCTCACCTGCTTTAAGAGCAGTAACACGTCCGAATTTGTCAACAGAAGCAACATCAGAGGGCTCTGCAGACCATTTCACGTTGTTGCTTGTGTTTTTAGCGGCACAGTCAACGCTTCTGCTGTCACCGATTTCCATTTCCCAGTTCTGGGGAACTACAAGTCTTAATGTCGGCTCATCCTTACTGAAAAGGCCTGCAGAAGCAGAAAGACATGTGCCCATAATCAAAACAAGGCAAAGTAAAAGTGCAATAATTTTTTTCATACTATTTTCTCCTTTCGTTTTTAAAACCGAAACGATTTTACTTATATATGATAACATTGTGAACAAAAAATAGTCAATGATAATTTTATTAATTTAAAGGGTCAAACTGCTAAAATAAAAAGAGATTTTTTGTGCAATATAACAAAAGCGGTACAGCTATCAGCTATACCGCAATTTTATATTATTTTTATGCTGCAGCTTCCTCGCCGCCGATACCTCCTAAGAGGTTGCTGAAATCAATTTTTCCGTTGAAAAGCTTGTTAAGGAAATTGATAACAAGAGTGAAGAAGCGGATAAAGATTGAAGCTTTTTCTTTCTTGTCTGTTTTGATTATATCTCCCTCATCAAGACCTGTTACCGGTGAAATGTCACCTGTTGTTTTATCGTATTTCATATACTGAGGATACCTTTCATCAGAGAAAACAGTCATACCGTCAGAAGAAATGAATGTGTCAATAAGTCTGTCAACAGATGCAGGGAAATTATCGTGAACGTTATTTTTGATAAACCATGTTGAATCCGGAAGAACACAGGTAGAAGCATCAATCATTTTATCAGCTGAAAGATACTTAAGATTTTCTTCAGGCATAGAGCTTATATACTTATCACTTAAGGTTTTACCGAAATCTGCTACTGTTGCACCGAAGGATGTTGCGCTTGTAAGAGCTGTGTTATCACACTGCTTTGCAGCATCCTTTGAAAGCGGGAAGTTGGCAAAGTTATATTTTGAAATAACCATAACCTCTTTGCCGCTGTCATCAATCTCCTTGAGTGTTTTTCTTGCATTCTCACGCACTGCATCGTAGTCTCTGATTTTTTCAATCATTCCTGCATATTCACTCTTGAGCTCAGGAGTGTTATAAATGAAGTCTATTGCCTTATCGATATATTCTTCACTTACCATATCCCAATAGCCTACAAATCCACCGTAGGAATCTCGGACTATTCTTGCAAGAACATTGTCCTTTACTGCGTTGAGAATACCTTCAATAACATCTGTTCCTACACCGAGAATTTTTGCCTGATTTACAAACTGTACAATGGTGATAAGAACATCGGAAATATCACCTTCGATACCGAACTTATCGTTTATACCCTCGTTTTCTGTAAGAGTATATTTAACAAAGTTATCTACAGCCTGATCGTTAATAACGATTTCACCGGAGAAAAGAGCGCTGATGAAGTCAACACCTTCAGTTGAAGGAACATACATAATAACCTTGTTGATTTTATTAAGTGTGCTTTCTTCTGCATTTTCAAGGAAAGCTGAAACAACATTGGCACCAAGGCAGCGTCCGAGAATATTAACCTTGCTGTAGCCTCTTTCGCGGCAGATTCTCTCAATGAACTGCTCGAGAATTTCTGCGTTATGTACACTTGAAAGACGCCAGTCATATATAAAATCAATAGTTCCGTTTGAGAAGGTTGAATAGCTTACGCCGTAATATCCGGTAAGCATATCATACTGTGTGCCTGTACCGTCACTTGCTTCACCGTTCTTATCAAGAATAAGATTGCTGAAGGCGGGAGCCATTGCATTATAAAGTCTGTCACAGTATTCAGTATAATCACCTGTAACAATACCTTTACCGAGATCTACAAGAAGATCGTCAAGGATGTCACTCAGACCTGTCATCATACTTTCTTTAGGACCGTTTTCCCAGATAATTTCACCGTTTGCTTCTTTGAGAGTTGCACCGTAACCCTGAATATAAACAGTTACACAGCCGCTTGCTGCACTTGCTGTCATTGCGGGAGCAGCTACTGAAAAGAGCATAATAAGGGTAAGTACAATTGATAAAAACTTTTTCATTTCCATTACTCCTTTTTTAATTGTTTAACATTTTGTTAACAACACTGTTATGTTACCACTTTCTTAAAATATTTTCAACTGTATTTCAGAAAAATCACTGATTTTTATCTGCATTTTTAATTTCCGTAACCGTAAGAATATTACCGTCTACCTTAAAGGAAATTTCCAGCTCTGCATAGCCGAAGCCGTATACTCTTTCAGAATCATTCTGATAAGAAGGTCTCGGATCCTGCTCAAGAACGCAGATAAGTCCTTTCAGCTTATTTCCGGGAACCTTTCCGGCAAGCTCATCAGGAAAAACAACCTTCACTCTTCTCTCTTCAAGATTTTCCGTAAAGCCGCCGACTGCATCGGGGTGTGAATCGGCATAAGGCAGATAAGGCTTTATATCATAAATCGGTGTGCCGTTCATAAGATCTGCACCTTTTACATAAATCACAGGGCCGTCCTTATCATCTGTATCAATCTTTACAAGTCTTACACTTGAAAGACCTATGGGATTCGGTCTGAAGGGGGAACGGGTTGCAAAAACGCCTATTCTTTTATTTCCGCCTAAAAGAGGTGGTCTTACCGTAGGACTCCAGGTATCTCTTTTAGCCTTTGAAAATTCCCATAAAAGCCAGATATGAGAAAACTCTTCAAGGCCTCTTATTGCATCTTTATTTCTGTATTCCGGAGTAAAAACAATCTTACCCTCCGTTTCTTCAACAAGTCCGCTTTGTCTTGGTATACCGAACTTATCGGGAAAATCTGTATAAATATATGCAATAGCATTCATCTTCTTCACCTCACAGAGCAATTATACAACGAAAAGCACCGCCATTCAAGTAAAAAAACTCAGGCGACGCTTTTTTTATGATATATATTCTATATACTCCTCCAGACAAAAATTCATTTCATAGATTTCTTTTGCGGCCTTTTCTCCCACAAAACGGTAATGCCACGGTTCATCAGATATACCTGTAATATCTGTTTTGTCTGAAGGATACCTTTTAATGAAGCCGTGCTTATATGCATTTTCTTCAAGCCAGACATAGACCTCATCGGAGCTTTTGTCTCTGTCGGGATTTATATCTGCTGCAAGACCCAGCTGATGCTCACTTTTCCCCGGCTCTGCCACCCATTTTTCTGTAAGCCTTCTTGCCTCACTTTTGCTGAAGCCTTCTTTACGGTAAGATATATATCTGCTTTCAAATATCTCTTTCTGCTCCTGCTCACTTCTGTATCCCGACGCAACATAAGGATAATATCCTTCGTCTCTCATGCAGTCAAACATTTCCTGAAGATGTCCGTACATTACTTTATCTACCTGCTGACCGTTTGAAAGAGTAATAAGCTCAGTATCAAAATCATCAGGCACGGAATATTCCGAATTGACAAGAATAAGCTCTCTTCCGTTATCTGTTGTCGCTTCTTTTTCAAAAAAAGAGCTGTATATTCCGGTTTCTCTTTGTGATATGATATCACCTGCGGAAACAATTATAAAAACAATAATAAAAATTGTTATAGCTCTTTTTAACAATCTGTTTTCTTTATTATCTTTCTTTCTCATTATCTGCACCTCCGTATTAACTATATCAGCAAAAAAATATAAGGGAAGTGAGTTAAGCTATACTTAAGCAAAACGTAAGATAAAAGAAAGAAAATCCGTATAAGATGATTTTATTTTAAAAAAATATTGAACAGAGGCTGAAAATCTGTTAAAATATATCTGTTAATATACTTTAAAGGAGTGTAAATATGAAGACTATACCCAAGACCTATCAAAGCTATATCAACTGGAAAACCAAGTCCAAGCAGACGGAATACACAGAGCCTACTCAGCTTCTTGCTGCTGACGGTACTCTTCTTGCTAAGGGCTGGGCAAGACACAACGTTTTCGATTATAACAGAGATTACGTTAAGCCCGGCAATCCTATGAGCAAAAAGGAATGGGATTTCTATCAGGTTTCTGACGGCAGATATATGGTTCAGATAAACTTTGCCAACATCTCAATCGGTGGATTTATTTCTGCCAAGCTTATCGACCTTGTAAACGGAAAGCTTATCGCTGATGCAACACAGCTTTTCCTCGGTGGTAAAGACAAGCACGTTCCCCCTGCAAAGGGTGACGTTCCCAACCGTTTCGGCAAAAAAATAGGTAAGGCTGAATTCGATTTTGACACAAGAGAGGATTCCAGAACACTCTGGTTCAAGATGCCCCTTAAGGACAAGATGGTTGAATGTAAGTTCGATATGGACATTATGCCCGGTCTCGAAAACATCACAACAGTTTTACCCTTCGAAGGTGATCCTAAGAAGTACTTTATGACCACAAAGCAGAACTGTATGCCTTGTGAAGGCTTCTACAAGTTCGGTGATGATGTTTACGAATTCAAGAAGGAAGATACCTTCTGCGCTCTTGACTGGGGCAGAGTAAACACACCGCACAAGATGGTATGGTACTGGGGCAACGGCTCTACATACTTAACTGACGAAAACGGTGAAAAGCATCTCTTCGGCTTTGAAATCACATGGGCAATCGGTGATGAAAGCAACGCAACCGAAACCTGTCTCTTCTACGACGGCAAGGCTCACAAATTCGGTGCAGTTGACGTTGAAGTATTCCCGAAGCCTGACAAGTTTATGGAAGACTGGAAGTTTATCTCCGAAGACGGAAGATTCAATCTTACAATGAAGCCTACCTTTGATCATCATTCAGATATGAATCTCGGTATTGCAAGAATGCATACTCATCAGGTACACGGTCTCTGGAGCGGTGACGTAACTCTTGACGACGGCACAAAGCTTGAAATCAAGGATATGTACGCCTTCTGTGAATATGTTGAAAATAAGTGGTAATCACTCTTACAAAGAAGTCCGGAATTTACCGGACTTCTTTTATTTACTGTGGCTGTTTTCTCTCTGCCCCCTATTAAAAAAGAAGTAAAAGGGCTTACAGTATTGATTTTATTCTTATCTGATGATATATTTAAGTACATCATTTTTCAGGAGGAAGCATAATGAAAACTATTCTTTTTCAAGGCGACTCAATAACCGATTGCGGAAGAGCACGCAAAGAGGCAGATAATATATTTCTTAAAAGCTATTATAAAATGACGAAGAAAACGCCCATGGGAAACGGCTACCCTGCACTTATTTCTTCGGAATTAAAGGGAGAGTACAGCTTCATAAACCGAGGAGTCGGCGGTGACAGAATTCTTGATGTTTACGCAAGAATAGTCAGAGATATTATTAAGTTAAAGCCTGATTATATGAGTATTCTTGTAGGTGTCAACGATGTATGGCATGGCTTTGACTGGAATAACGGCACTGAAATATGGCGTTATAAAAAGGTTTACAATATTCTTCTTGAAGAATTGGCAGCAGAACTCCCCGAAATGAAAATAATGATTATGGAGCCTTTTATTCTTAAGGGCACTGCAACTGCCGACAGACAAGATCAGCCTGACCGTTATTCTCAGTTCAGAAAATCTATTGATGAGGTTGCAGAAATATCGAAGAAGCTTGCTGATAAGCACGATCTTAAATTTATACCTCTCCAGAAAATCTTTGACGAGGAAGCAAAGAATGTACCTGCTGAAGCTTTACTTTCTGACGGTGTACATCCGACAGAAAAGGGTCATGAGTTAATCAAGACTGAATGGCTGAAGGCTTTTAATGAGATAAAATAACAGATGTAATTTTAAGTACAGATAAAAAGTCAAGCTGAAGGAGATGCATCTATAGTGATGCCGTACAGCTAAGGCTGATTACGTACCAATACGATCAGATAAAAAGAGAAGCTTTTTTCAAGCTTCTCTTTTTTAATTCACAACGATTTTGCCCCCATACATAACTATTATTTTGTAAGAACCGGAAAAAACTTCACTGATTTTTCTCAAACACCATCTCGACAAATTGGAATTTACTTACTGCAATACACCGCAATTGCTTCGCAGATAAACGCCGCTGTACCGTCAGCGTGCTTATCGATGTTGTTCTTAAAACGCTCGTCTGCAACATACATTTGACCGAGGCCAGCCAAAATCTCGTTTGTACAAAGATAGTAGTTCTCGGTGATATGGCTCTGCAGCATTTTCACAAGGTTCTGTACATCTTCAGAATCTGGCGTTTCATCCTTTCTCATGCAGATGGCAAACTCCGCCATAATATTGTCCATTCCTGCGGCAAGGTCATTCCACTTTTGATTGGAGTAATTCTTTGTCCGCTGAGCATGTTCCTTGTACGCGTCGGTGCTACCCCATTTTTCTTTAGCTTCTGCCTTGTGTTTCTCAAATTCGCTATTGTCAAATGCCTTCATAATATTTCCTCCCTTCACGGCACCGTCAATGGCGGAAATCAGCCGATCTAACCGCTCTTTTTTGAGTATGAGTAGTTGTTTTTGCTCTTTCAGTGCCTTGTTTTTATCATAATTCGGAGATGACAAAATCTCACCTATGCTTTTTAAGGAAAAGTCAAGTTCACGGTAAAAGAGAATCTCCTGCATACGAAGAAGGGAGTTCTCGTCGTAAACACGATAGCCTGTATGCCTGTCAACAACGGCTGGTAACAACAACCCAATTTCATCGTAGTAATGCAGTGTGCGCACACT
>JAZRQQ010000075.1:0-77472 GCA_045649935.1 Acutalibacteraceae bacterium
TCATTTTAACACTTAAAAATCAAATTGTAAATACAATTTAAGTAAAAAATTATGGTTAAGTTGGTGATTATAATCCGAAATAGTTTTTTGAATAAGGATTTCCGCCAATCTATTGTTAATATACTCGTAAATCCGGAAGGATTTACTGCGTTTTGTGCCTCAGCATGACAAAAATCCTTTATTCAAAAAATCTTCGACCTGAAAGAGAAGATTTTAAATTGGATTTTTGGTGGCTGAGTACGATAAAAGGCTGACGCCTTTTGAGGACGATACGCCGAAAAGCCTTTTAAAAGATCACTTTCAGGCTATTTCGGATTATATTCGCCAACTTAACTTACATCAGAATATACCGGGAATAATCTGTGCGGCGGCTATACCTGCGCCGAAAGATACCCCGTTAGCCAAAAAAGCATACAGCACATAAAACCACTTTGATTTTTGGACAGAATCAGCTTTTCTCATAACTCTGCAGTACAATATTGCTTCGATTATAAACACTGCAAATTCAAGAAGAACATAGAACATAACAAAAGCCATCTCACCCGAATTATAATTGATTATATTAAGCAAAACATTCAGCATAATCTGCGTTGCAGTGTTTACTCCTGCAAGCAGTAAAAGCTGTTTCTTTTTTCTGAAGCCGAAAAGTAAAGCTGCAGCCATTTCAATAGCAATTGTTATAATGATACGCATAACAAGCGATATAATCTCCTTTCCGTAATTATACGACTTATATGCCGTCATACGCGCATCCGTGCTCATCTCTTCATTATAATCAGCAGATAAACTTACCCCATCCATATTGACGGTAAAATAACTGTCAAAAGCATATCTTTTACAGATATCACTCACAAGAAATTCCCCGCTTTCAGGAAAATACAGAAGAATTTTGAACTCGTCGGGAGGATAGTATGTCCAAGCAAGCTCTTTTGTTTCGTTTACCTTCCATGCCTCCTGCAAGAAATAGAAATCATCAGTTTCTGCATAATCCACAAAGGCCTTCCATATATCGTATCCGAAAGTAAGATATGAGTAATATCCGTTAGGGTTTTCATTATGCCGTGCATCCTCTTCTATACCGTTCCACGCCGTTGACGGTCCCGTACTTTCTTTGACTGAAAGCAAGGTGCCGTAACATAAATCATCACCGAGATTTTCAAATATAATACGAACGGACGGCTTCGGCCCCATATCTGCACTGACAGACAAAGAGCAAGCCACCATCACAGCTGTTATACATATTATCATAAAGATTGCTTTTCGCTTTTTTCTTAATCCTGTCATATTTGTTCCTCCCTTTAATTTATCTTGGTTTTCTTAATCAATAAGATACAAAAAAAGGGCATGCTGTTGCACACCCTTTATTATTTACTTTCTTCCCGTAGAGCCGAAACCGCCTTCTCCTCTTTCTGTATCATCAAGAGAGTCTGAAAGAATGAAGTTAGCAGTTATATAAGGGGCAATTACCATCTGTGTTGTTCTGTCTCCCGGCTCAATAGTCTGAGGCTCTGTGCCGTGATTGTGAATTGCATTGAGCACCTCACCTCTGTAGTCACTGTCAATAACACCAACCTTATTTGCAGGGGCAAGTCCTTTCTTTGAAGCAAGTCCGCTTCGTGCATATATGAAACCTGCATATCCCTCGGGAATTTCAAAAGCAAGACCTGTAGGTATCATTTTTGTCTCACCGGGATTTATAGTAACCGGCTCGTCAATAGCTGCATAAAGGTCTGCACCTGCAGAAAAGTCACTTCCGTAGGTAGGTACAACAGCATTATCACGAAGCTTTTTTATTCTTACATCTGTTTTCATTTCTGTCTCCCTTATCTTCCGCTGTACATCTTATCGTAGTATTCCATATATTCACCGCTTATGATGCTTTCCCACCAATGACGGTTAGAGAGATACCATTTGACCGTAAGCTGTATACCCTCTTCAAAGGTTGTTTCAGGATACCAGCCAAGCTCATTTTTAATCTTTGTCGGATCAATAGCATATCTCAGGTCATGTCCCGGTCTGTCCTTAACATATTTAATGAGACTTTCGTCTCTGCCGAGAATTTTTATAACTGTTTTTACAACGTCAATATTAGTTCTCTCATTGTGACCGCCAATATTATAAACCTCACCGATTCTTCCCTTTTCAAGAATCATATCAATTGCCTTGCAGTGGTCTTCAACATAAAGCCAGTCTCTGACATTAAGACCTTCACCGTAAACGGGAAGCTCTTTTCCGCTGAGGGCATTGATTATCATTAAAGGAATAAGCTTTTCGGGGAAATGATAAGGACCGTAGTTGTTACTGCATCGGCTTATTGTAACGGGCAGACCGTAGGTACGGTGATAAGCCTTTACAAGAAGATCAGCTGATGCCTTACTTGCCGAATAGGGTGACGAGGTGTGAATAGGAGTCTCTTCCGTAAAGAAAAGGTCGGGACGGTCAAGGGGCAGATCCCCGTAAACCTCATCGGTGGAAACCTGATGATATCTTATATCACCGTATTTTCTGCAGGCATCAAGAAGCACCTGTGTGCCGAGAATATTAGTTTTCAGAAAAATCTCAGGCTCTTCTATTGAACGGTCAACGTGACTTTCTGCAGCAAAATTCACTACTGCTGTAAAGCCTTCCTCTTCAAAAAGAGCATAAACTGCTTCTCTGTCTGTAATATCAGCCTTCACAAAACGAAAGTTTTTATTCTCCTCCGCCTTACGTAAGGTTTCAAGATTACCTGCATAAGTAAGCTTGTCGATACAGACTATTCTGTAATCCGGATGCTTGTTGAGCATATAGTAAATAAAGTTGGAGCCGATAAAGCCTGCGCCGCCTGTAACAAGTATGTTTTTCACCTGATGGCCTCCTTTTGTGCTTAAGTATAAGAGTTTTTCTCTGATTGTTATTCTTCAGAGTTTATACCTTAAAGATAGTAAGGCTCTTGAATGCCTCACCTTTTTTGAAGGTGCACTGAGGGAATTCAGGCTGATTCGGTGTGTCGGGATAATACTGAGTTTCAAGACAGAAGCCATAGTGCTGTTCAAGCTTTATGCCGTCCTTACCCATTTCTGTTCCGTCAAGGAAATTACCTGTATATAACTGTACACCGGGAAGGTCACTCATAACCTCAAGCTTTCTCCCGCTTTTTTCATCAGTTACCTTTGCAACGGGACGCACCTTTCCTACGGGACCGTTTACACAGAAATTGTGGTCATAACCACGGCACATAATAAGCTGTTCATCATCAGCCTTGATATCCCTGCCGATTTTCTTAGGCGTTCTGAAATCGAAAGCAGTTCCCTCAACGCTTCTCAGCTCTCCGGTAGGAATACTGTCAGCATCTGTGGGTGTATAAAAATCACAGTTGAGCATAAGCTCATGATCAAGAACATTACCGTTTTTAGTTGTGCCGAGATTGAAATATGCATGATTGGTCATATTGATAACTGTCTCTCTGTCGGGTACTGCACAGTAATGAATTTCAAGCTCATTTCTGTCTGTAAGTCTGTACACAACAGTAACGTCAACATTACCGGGGAAGCCTTCATTACCGTCATCACTCTTATAAGAAAATTCAACGGCATTATCATCAATTATAATTGCCTTCCAGATTGCATTGTTATATTCTCCGCCGCCGTGAAGACAAGTTTTGCCTTTTTCATTCTGTGTAACCTGATATTCCTTGCCTGCTACGGTAAACTTACCGCCGCAGATACGGTTAGCATACTGACCGATAATATTTCCCGTGTATGTTCCTGATGCCATATGAGCTTCAATATTATCAAAGCCCATAATAATATCACCCATATTTCCTTCTCTGTCAGGACATACAAAAGACTGAAGAGTTGCGCCTCTTGTGATGATACCGGCACTTATTTCATTATTATTTGTAATTGTAAAAAGATGTACTTCTCTGCCATCGGGCATAAAATCGAAATGTGTTTTTGTAACGCTCATAGTGATTTCCTTTCCTGAAGAAATTTACTCTTTCATTTTATCACAGTTTTATAGGTTTAGCAAGATATTAAAGGCTTTTAATAACGAAAACAACCCCACCTCGTTATGAGGTGGGGTATTGTTTCAATTAATCGTCATTTTGTGACGGGTTAATTATTTGAAGATACTGAAAATCTTTGCGAAGAATTCTTTGATCTTCTTAAGGATTCTCTGGAACCAGTTGAGTGATTCTTCTGCTTCACCAACTGCTTCTTCGTGTTCTTCGTCAGAACCGACAGTTTCTTTCCATACGCCTGTCATTTCTTCCATTACCTTAGCAAGACTGCTGTATGCGCATGAGCCGTTGCTGCTGAGAGCTCCGAAGAGATCCTTATAGAGCTGCTGAATCTTTGCAACGTCAGACATTGCAACGTTACCGATTACAATGCCCATACCAAGTGCTGAAAGGAGAGCACTTGCTGCAATATCAGCTGCACCGAAGTTCTTAGCCTGAGCAAAGATCTGCTGGATAGCATATCTTACAGTTGTCTCTGCACCGTTCTTGAGCTCGAAGAAGTCAACAAGGAACTTAACGAGAACTTCCTGGTTGTGAGGATCTTCGAACATCTTGAGTACCCATGTAAGGATATAGGTGAGAGTGTCACCCTTATCAGCTACGATAGCTGTCTGAGTGTTCTTGTAGAGAGCTGCATTAGATACGCCATTCTTTTCAGCATAAGCTGCATACTCATCAAATGTGAGGTTCTTCTTGTAAGAGTTAGCCCATCTTTCTGCGTTAGCAGCATTGCCCGGGTTGCTTCTTGAAGTTGCAACCTCCTGCTTTCTGTCACCGCCCTGAGCAGCAAGCTCAAGCCAGTTGATAACAGGAATTCTGAGGTCAACATCGTTACCGAAGATTTCGATACCGAGATCAATGTTATGAAGAACTTCTTCAAGGTGGAGATAAGACTCGAATTCGATACCAAGCATCGGTAAGAGAACGTTGAGAATGTTGTATACCGGAGCAAGAAGGTTTCTTACTGTGAGAAGGAGACCTTCGTTAGCGAAGAAGTATGCAAGGTTCGGGAGAATTGAGAGAAGTCCGTCTACAGGTTTAGCAAGGAGGTCATTTGCAAATGTACCAACTCTGTTGAGGATGTAGCCAAGAGTCTGGCTGGGATCCTTCTTAACAGCGTTCTTGTAGTCAGCTGCAGTCTTGAGCTGTGAAGCTGTAAGACCGAGAGCTTCAAGAAGCGGGATGATTGCATAGTCATAACCGTTACCGCCCTGGATATCAATGAGACCAAGTACGCTGAGGTATCTGCCTTCGCCGTAGAGGAGAAGTCCGAGAACATCGTTAAGCGGTGTAAGTACGCCGGAGAAGACTCTTAAGAAGTCGTTGATATCACCGGTTGTTACCTGCCAGTTAACGTTTGCATCTGAGAACTTAGCAACATCTGCCCAAGTTGCATTCGGGTTAGTACCTGCAGCCTTAATGTGCTTGAGGAAGCCGTCCATGAACTTGTCTGCAAATGTGCCCTTATCTGCAAGAGCCTTAATTGACTTGTAGAAGCCCTGAACTGTAAGGTCAATAGTGATTCTGTTAGCATCACTGTTTGCTTCTTTTGCAGAGTTCTTGATGTGGAACTGGAGACCCTTAACTGTGTTGAGGATAGGTGCTACATCCTTACTTGCAAGGAGACCAACGATGGTATCCATGAGTGAGTTGATTGTAGCGTTGCTGATTACGCCAGCAAGGAGATCCTTAACAGAGTTGCCGAGACCTGCCTTCTTAAGAATATTAACGATAAGCTCGTCGATATTGTTTACGATGAGGTCAGCGTTTGCATCTGTGAAGGTAAGGTAACTTGAGTAGTTGATACCTGTTACAGTGATAGGTCTGTTCTGTACAGGCTGGTAAGATGCGTTACCGAAGAGGTCGCTGAGGATACCGATGATGTTTGAAGGATCATCGATGATATCCATGATAGCATCCTTAAGGCTGTCATCAAGTCCGAAACCGTCGAGAATGCTTTCGAGATCGACTGCATTAAGAACTGTTTCAAGGAGAGTCATGAATGTAGCAGCGGGATCACCTGCAAGAGTTCTGTAGAGACCGCCATTATATTCATCGTAATCAGGACTAAGTGCTGTGTTGTTGAAGATTACGTTACCGTTTCCATCTACAGCACATGCCTTAGAAGCAAGGTCAAGCCAATCGAGGTTAAGTGTACCTGTGATGAGCTTAGAGCCGTTGAGTTCAACTTCCTTAAGGATACCTGTAAGGAGATTTGAAACAGCCTTACCGCTTACACGTACGTGGATACCTGCTTCTACTGCGGGATGTGCAACACCGAGATATGTGTCAACTACCTTGTTTGTCTCTGTTTCGTTATTGATATCAGCAATGTTGATGTCAATAGCGATGGGAACAAGCTTGTCAACCTTTTCAATGAGCATGTTAACCGGAGCGAGGAGATTATCAATGATAGTTGTAATATCGTCGTTACCGAGTACATAGAGGAGATTTGCAAGGATATCTGCAAGCCAGGTTACGGGGTTGTTGAGAACGCCGTTTTCACCGTAAACCTTATCTACGATCTGGTTAAGGATCGGATAAAGTACGCTGTCGTAGTTATCAGCAACTGCGTCTTCGTAATCTGCCTGAGACATTGCATCAATACCGAGGAGTTCAAGAAGCGGGATGATTGAGTAGTTGTAACCCATACCACCGATTACGTGAATTTCGTCAAGTACTGAGATTGTCTTACCTGTTGTTGTCTTACCGCTTGCTTCGAAGTCAGACTTAAGCTGACCGCCCATAAGGATTACTGCAAGGATAGGATCAAGAGGCTGGATGAAGTCACAGAGAAGAGCTACAAGATCGTCAAGACCTTCGATGCCCCATGCATAACCGTTGAATGTGCGTTCAATCTTATCTGCAGTTGCAGGATCGTCGGCTACTGTGCTGTTTACTTCCCATACCTGAGCCCATGTAAGTTCTTCGAGGCTTACGCCTGCCTTCTTAGCAGATGCTTTGAAGAATGCCTGAACCTTAGAGCCGAAGTCGTTATTTGCAAATGCCTTGGGTGCAATGTCAATATCCTTAAGGTTTGTAAGTTCATGTACATAACCGAGGATTGTACCGATCATTTCGCCGTCAAGTCCGGAGAGAAGCTCAGCGATCATACCAACGAGCATATCAGCGATACTGTCATTGAGGAAGCCGTTTACAAGACCTTCAAGGCTTTCAACCTTATTGCCTGCTGCATCCTTAAGTCCTACAAGACCGAGAACTGTCGGGATAAGTGCATCAAGGTTGTTAACAACTGCTTCGAATTCTGCAGATGTTGCAACAGATGTATCCTTAGTGATTGCTGTATTCTTATATGCCTTGTATTCAACAAGGTACTTAGTAAGGAGTGAGAGAAGGAGTTCAAGAACTGCTTCGTCCTTACCTGCAAGGCTTGTGATGATGTCCTTAGCTGTGCCGTCTTCAAGCTTAAGAGTCTGACAGAGAATTGCTAAGAAGTCGTCTGTGAGAACAGTCTTGAGTACGTACATAAGAGCATCGCCTGTATCAACGTGCCAGCTGTCTGCTGCCTTACCGATATCAGCAGGATCCTTGTAATTTGCAGGAGTATCAACTTCGATAGCTGCCTTAGCAAGATCTACAAAGAATGTATCGGGAAGTGCATTGATAACGTGGATTACCTTGCCGTTTGCATCCTTAACTTCGATGCCGGGAAGTAATCCGTTGATGAGATCAACAAGAACCTTACCGTTATTGCCTGCGATTGTAAGGATGTTTGTAATGTTAAGAGGCTTGCCGAGGAGATCAGCGCCACCTGTAAGAGCTTCGATGAGTGAATCGAGTTCTTCCATGTTGATTGTACCTTCGAGAGCCTTAACAAGTGAAAGTACGG
The DNA here is from genome assembly GCA_045649935.1 of Acutalibacteraceae bacterium. Lineage (GTDB taxonomy): Bacteria > Bacillota > Clostridia > Oscillospirales > Acutalibacteraceae > UBA6857. Next base: position 7,854 of record JAZRQQ010000075.1, read on the forward strand.
GTGATACAAGGTTTCTGAGGATAACTTCAACACCGTCATTTGCAATCAGGTAGCTGATGTTAGAAATGAGAACGATAATTGTATCAACGGGCTTTCTGCCGAGTGTATCAACAAGAGTCAGTACATAGTCAACTGTGTATCTGAGAGCGTCGATTGCATCATCATTTGCACCGAGTGCCTTCCATGTTGCACCCATTTCTTCGAGGCCGAGACCCTTGAAGAGATAGTAGATAGCATTGGTGTAACCTGCGTTACCCTTAAGCTTGATATCGTCAACACCGTAACCCTGTGCGATGTTGATGTTACCGCCTGTGAGTAAGAATGCAAGTACGGGTTCAGCTACCTGAAGAACATCGTAAATGTTGTTAAGGAATTCGTCCTTAGTGTCAACATCGTTGAAGATTGTACCGTAGGTTGTCTTAGCGTTGTCGCCTTCACCTGTTGTTACAGCCTTAACTTCCTGAACAGCTGCCCAGCTGATTGTATCAGCGGTTACTGCTGTGAAGCCTTCGTCTGCTGCGTGCTTGATATTGTAAGCTACTACTGCAGAAGCAATGTAGCTGTCGAATTCAGCATTGTCAGCAGCTGCTGCAAAGCCTGCGGGTGAAAGGTCAATGCCAAGGAGGCTGTTAAGTGTTGCACAGAGTGATTCACTTAATGCGCCGCCGAGTGTACCTACAACAAGGTCAGTAACTGTATTCATCATATCCTGAGTGAATACCATACCGTTAAGGAGAGTATCAATGATGTGTGTAAGAACAGGTGTATTTTCAGGTACACTTGCTGCTGCATCAGAGATAATATCCATAAGTGAGCCTTCTTCAACATCTTCACCTGCGATGAGAGGAAGAATTACGGGGATAGCCTTACCGATGAGTCTGTCGAATGTATCGATAGCTGCATCAGCATTTTCTACATTGTAGTCAACGTCGCCGAGGAATACGAAGTCCATAGTTTCGGTGTCGATGTCGTATTCACCTGTAAGAACAAGAAGGATTGTACCTACAAGGCTTACAAGCTCGTCAGAACCGCCAAGAACCTTATTGATAAGACTCTTGAGTGCGGGATCAAGCTCAACGTCACCAAGGAGACCGAGAACAAGGTTCTTGATAACCTTAACGTTAGCTTCGCTGAGGATTGCGTTAAGAAGAGTTACAAGTGTATCAGCAGCATTACCTGTGATGTTCTTGTAAGGATCGTTACCTTCACCCTCATCTGCAGCGGTATAAGTCATTGCAGAGTTGGTGTATACAATAGCGCCATTCTTTCTTGTTGCCATAGCTGCAGCAAGTTCGTACCAGTCAAGGTCAAGTGTAAGACCGAGAGGTTCTTTCTCGCCGTCGCCGTCGAGGTCAAGAGTGATGCCGGAGATGAGACCGCTGATAAGCTCTCTGAGAGCATCAGCACTGATGTTGAAGTGGAAGCCTGCGGGAACAGTGCCTTCCTGCTTATAATCAATACCGAATGCGAACTTACCGTCTTCGATAGCTACCTTAATACCGATAGCATATACGTCACATACTTCGTCGAGAATCTTAACAACAGGAGCTACAAGGTTAGCTACGATTGTGTTGATACCGTCTGAACCGATGAAGTAGAAGAGGTTAGCTACAAGGCTGAGAACGTTGCTGATAGGTGCAGTAAGAATTGCGTTTACTCTGCCGATGATAGCATCAAGAATGTACTTGATGGATGAGCCGTCTTTGATAGCCTTAGCTTCGTAGTCAGCCTGGCTGAGAGCTTCAACACCGAGAGCTTCAAGAAGCGGGATGATTGCGTAGTTGTAACCAAGACCGCCGTTGATTCTGATGTCTGCACGTGCTTCGCTTGTATCTTCGAGAGCGATAATCTGTTCACCGCAAAGGAGTACCTGGAATACGATATCAAGCGGCATAAGAAGATCTGCTGCGAAGTTTACAACGTCGTCAAGAGTTGCAAGACCGAAGTCATAATCAGTTGTGTACTTAACGTCATCGCCTTCACCAGTCTTTGTGAAGCGTGTTTCAAGTACGTCAGCCCATGTTTCTGCATCGCCGATGAAGTCAGCAAGAGCAGTTTCGAATTCGCCGTCTGTGAATGCCTGAGGATCAAGCTTGAGATCAAGGTTAGTAAGGTTGTTTACATAACCGAGGATATCGTTAAGGTTGAAGCCTGCAAGAGCAGGAACAAGGAGTTCCATAATAATCTTGCCGAGGTCTGCACCTGCGATAAGGCTATTCACAAGATCGCTGAGTGAACCGTACTTAGAGCCATTGATCTCGATGAAGCCGAGAACTGTGGGAATAAGTGCGTCAAGAGCTGTGATTGCGTCGGGAAGTGCATCCTTAACGTCATCAGCATTTGAAGCAAATGCGTCGTAGTCTGCAGCATCACCTGTAAGATCAGTCTGAGGAATCTTATTGTAAGAAACTGTGTAGTTGTCAAGGAACATAAGGATGAGTTCAACGATTTCCATTTCCTTATCAGCAAGACCTGCAAGGATAGATGTTAATGTATCGCCTTCAGCTGCATCCGGATTAATTACGTTTGCAAGAACCTTGAGGAAGTTATCGCTGAGAACTGTATCAAGTACATACATAAGAGCTTCTGCTGCGTTGTATGTCCATGCATTTGCTACATCACCTACTGCAGGAGCTGCAGGATCAGTTACGTCAACTGCATACTTGGAAAGTTCAACGAAGAAGTTGTCGGGAAGGAGATTGATTGTATCAATTTCGTTACCATCTTCGTCTTTAACCTTAAGACCGCCGATGAGACTATTGAGCATTGCAACAAGGTTTGCACCGCCGTTGTTACCGATTTCAATAATGTCAGTCAGACCATAGCCTACTTCGTTGATTACGATGAAGTTGCTGAGGATTGCATCAATCTGATCTCTTGAGATTACGGGCTCAAGGAGTTCAAGGATTGAGAATACGGGAGCAAGAAGGTTCTTGATGATGGGTTCAAGGTTGTCGTTAGCAAGGAGATATGAAAGTCCTGCAACGAGTTCGATGATTGTTCTGATAGGTGCATTACCAAGCTTTGTAACAAGACCGTCTGCACCGATGAGACCTGCAACAAGCTTGTCAAGACCAGCTGTTGTTGAGTCTGCAGTTTCAAGAGTTACACCGAGTGCCTTGAAGAGAGGTACAAGTGCTGTGTTGTAAGCGTTGCCGCCCTTAAGTGTTACAGCTGCGCTGTCACCGTCAGGAAGAAGTGTGATGTTGCCATTTGCGAAGATGAAGTCAAGAACACTGTTGAGAGGCTTGAGGAGATCGAGAACTGCATCTACGAAGCTGTCTCTGTCTGTGATGTTCCAATCATATGTCTTAGCTACATCGTTTTCGCTGTTAGCTGCCCATACATCTGCCCATGTTGCTGCTGTGCCTACATAAGCCTTGATATCGTCGTTACCTGTTGCTGCAGCAAATGCTACAGGAGCAAGGTTAATACCGAGGAGTTCGTTAAGAGTACCGCAAAGGTCTTCTGTTAAGAAGCCTGCAATAGCCTTAACAATGATACCGATTAACTTGTCATAGTTAGCTTCTGTGAAGAGAAGTGTATCGAGAAGGTAACCGATCATGCCGCTGAGGTCAGATACCTCATCAGCTGTACATGCATCGCGAAGTGTCTTAAGGATGCCTGTTGCATCAGCCTTAAGGAACATCGGAAGAAGTTCTACAACTTCACGAGTGATAATTGCGTCGAGCTTGCCGATAGCATTGTCGAGCTTAGCTTCGTTAGCTGCATCTTCACCTGAGAAGTAGGTAAGTGCACCAAGGAATACGTATACGATTGATTCGTCTACGATTGTGTACTGACCTGCAAGGAGAAGAACTACTGCTGCGATAAGCTTCTTAACGCCGTCTTCTTCGTAGATGATGTCATAGATGAGACCCTTGAGATCGAGTTCATCGTTAGCAACACCGTTTTCGTCAACGCCGTCCATGCTGTCAAGAGCATCACCGAGGAGACCCTCTACAAGCTGAGCGATAGCATATGCATTGTCCTTTGTAAGGATTATATTGATAAGTGTTGTGAATGTGTCTTCTGCATCACCGATGATGTTGTACCATGTTGCTGCAGTACCGTCAGCCTTAACCTGAGCTGTCGGGATTTCGATGATTTCACCTGCTTCGTCAACTGCTGCCATCTGAGCTGCAATTGAATTCCAGTTGATAGCAAGGCTGATGCCGAGAGGATCCTTTTCACCGTCGCCGTCAATATCAACAACCTTGAGATCTGCAAGGAGACCGTTTACAAGAGCGATGATATCAGCAGATGCAACATTGATTGTTACACCGGCAGGAACATTCTTGCCTTCTTCGTCGCCGAGTTCAAACTCGAAGATTGTTTCAGCAGCAAGGTCAACCTTAACGCCGATGTGGAATACAGGAGCAATCTTTTCGAGGAGAATGTTTGCGAATACAAGGAGGTTAGCAGCAATATTGTTGATACCTTCTGTACCGATGAAGTAGAAGATGTTTGCAAGCATGGGAAGAAGTGTTTCTACAGGAGCATCGAGAAGAGTTTCAATCTTACCGATGAGAGCAGAGATGATGGGATAGAAGTGACCCTGAGTTTCTGCTGCTGTTCTGTAAGCTTCTTCTGTAAGAGCTGTGATGCCGAATGCTTCAAGAAGCGGGATGATTGCATAGTTGTAACCGAAGCCACCGTTGATTCTGATGTCAGCACGATCTGCGCTTGTATCTTCAAGAACGATAAGCTGGTCGCCCATGAGGAGAAGTGCGAATACCTGATCAAGAGGCATAAGAAGGTCACAGATGAAGTTTACAAGACCGTCGAAGCCTTCGTCGAGACCGAGATCCCAAACGAAGTCAGACTTCATTGTAGCCTTAGCAGGTGTCTTACCGTCTTCCTTATATTCGATGTTTTCGAAGCGGTTGTTAAGAACTTCCATCCATGTTTCAGCATCACCGATGAATTCACCAAGCTGTGAGCCGAATGTATCAGCTGTGAATGCCTGAGGATCGATTTCGATTTCAACATTTGTGAGCTCGTATACGTAGTCAAGAATATCACCGATGTCAAGACCTGCAAGTACGGGAACAAGGAGTTCCATAAGCATCTTGGGAAGGTCAAGACCTGCAAGAAGGTTAGTGATAAGAGCTTCAAGGCTTGCAACGCTGTTGCCGTCCTTGTCCTTAGCAACCATCGGGATAACTGCTGCGATGATGGGATCAAGTGCAGAGAGAGCTGCATTGAGGCTTTCCTCAGTCATCGGAGCGATGTGCTCAACAGTTTCCTTTTCGATTTCGGGACGTGTATAAGGAACATATTCTAATGTGTAATCTGTAAGAAGAGTTACGATAATGTCAACGATGTTATTCTGCTTGCCTGCAAGGCCGAGGATAATACCGCCGATTGTTCCGGTTGTGTCAAGGTTCAGTTTAGCTGCAAGTGCTGTTAAGAAGTCTTTTGAACATACTGTTGAAAGGACATACATAAGAGCATCTGCACCGTCAACCTCAAAGTCAGTTACATACTTATGTTCAGGCTGATAATCATAACCTGTTTCAGTTTCAGTGAGTGTTTCAACATCACTTGCGTTGTAAGTTACTGCATACTGAGCAACATTGAGGAAGAATTCTTCAGGAAGAAGGTTTGCAGTGTATGTTTCACCGGTTACTTCGTCCGTAATTTCAACGCCGCCGATAAGACCGTTGATCATTGCAACGAGACCTTCACCGTAGTCACCTGCGATGTCAGCGATGTCGTTGAGATCCATATCAATAAGACCCTTAAGGAGAGTATTGATATCGTCCATTGTGATAACTTCACTAAGGAGTGAAAGGAATCCTGTGATAGGTGCAAGGATACCGTTTACAGCTTCTTCAACACCGTCGGATGCAAGGAAGTAGGAGAGACCTGCTACTACATCGAGGATTGTGTTGATGGGAGCTGCTTCAAGTTTGTCAACAAGACCGAGTACACCTCTGAGAAGTTTTTCTACGCAATCAACAGCATTGCCGTTTGTTGCGAGATCCATGCCAAGAGCAGAACCGAGAGGAACGATTACGTTAGCCCAGCCATTGCCGCCCTTAAGCTGAAGGTCGTCGATGAGGATTTCGAGATTCTGACCTCTGAAGAGGAAGTCAAGAACCTTGCTGAAGGGAGCTACGATTTCAAGGATGATGTCGATGAAGAGCTCAGCCTTGTCATTTGCAGTTTCAAAGCCCCATGCATAAGTGTAGTCAGCCTTTTCTGCGCCTTCTGCAGTGTATTTAGCTACTACTTCAGCCCATGTTGTTGCATTGCCGAAGAAGCCTGCAAGGTTAGTACCCTGCTTGAATGTAGCAAGATCTATGTTCATTTCAAGGATCTTACCGAGGAGATCGTTAACGGTCTTGAATGTTGCTTCATCCATACCGCCGAAGATACCTGTGATAGCGCCTACGATTGTGCTCATAAGCTCGTCAGTGAATGCATATTCGCCAAGGAAGTATTCTACAAGAGCTTCGATGCTTACTGTTGACTCTGCAGGAATATCCTTAATGAGTGCGGGCATTGTTTCGATACCCTGAAGGATTTCGAATACAGGACCGATAGCATTGTTGAGTACCTTGTCAAGCTTGCTGAGTGCAAGTTCAACCTGAGTCTTGGAAGCAACTTCGTCGTCGTATGCGTAGGTAGCAGATGCGATTGCATCGTAAAGTACCTTGATATCGTCAACTGTGTAGTTAGTTGCTGCAAGAACCTTAATAACTGTGTCAACAAGAGCTGTGGGATCTTCGATAGCTGCGTTAGCAACGTTCTTAAGAATTGCGAAGTCTTCGCCGAGACCGTCGATAACTTCATCGAGAGTCTTATCCTTAAGGAGTGCACCGAGAACGCCATTGATATTTTCTGTTGTAAGAATCATATCAAGGAGAGTGATAATTGTATCTGCATTATCACCGCTGATGTTCTTGCCCCATGTGCCGTTAAGGATATCCCATTTATCAGGATCTTCGTCAATAAGGTCTGCATTAACCTTTGTATAACGATTGTCACCGTTTTTATCGGTAATTACGTTGCCATTTTCATCTTTTGCTTCTGCGAAATCTATAGTTCCGTCCGGATTAACCGCTGCAGCACCTGCTGCAATATCACGGAAGCTGATTTCAAGGTTCTCAAGGCCATAGCCTGAAGCAAACTTAGCGATAACTGTATCGATAAGGTCTTCAAGAGTTGTGCCGTTAAGGTCAAGTGTAAGACCTACGTTGTAACCTGCTGCTGCAACTTCGTCACCAAGCTTGAAGTTGAGGAGTGCTGTTTCGTCGCTGTCATCGAGAGCAGCATTGATATCGATAACGATAGCAACGGGAAGAACACCCTCAATTGACTTGATAACTGCGCTTACAGGAGCGATAAGGTTACCAACGATTGTTGTTAAGCCATCCTTGCTGATTGTGTATGCAAGGTTAGCGATAATGCTGAGAACGAAGTCGATTGCGCCGTTTTCAAGACCTTCGACAACATAAGTGAGAACTGTGTCAAGAATGTAGCCGAGAGTGCCATGGTCAGCAAATGTTGCTTCGTATTCAGTCTGAGTCTTAATCTTTTCAGAGGGTACGCCGAGAGCTTCCATAAGAGGAATGATAGCGTAGTTGTAGCCGCTGCCGCCCATGATGTTGATTTCCTTGAATGCGCTGATTGCATCAGCATCTGCTGCGTTACCGGTCTTGGTACCGCCGGCAAGAATTACTTCAAGTACGAAATCTACAGGAGCGAGGAATGCAGTGAGGACTTCGATGAATCTGTCAATCTTAACGTTAACGTCTGTTGCAGTGTCAAGACCCCATGCATATTTGTATTCTGCCTTTTCTGCACCGTCTGCAGTGTTGTTTGCGATTACTTCTGCCCATGTTGTAGCATCACCGAAGAAGCCGGCAATTGCTGTGTTCTTCTTATAGTTTTCTACAGATACGTCGATTGTTTCGCCAAGAGCCTTACCAACGATGTTAATGATGTTCATAATGTCATCATTGAGACCGCCGAATACGCCTGCGAGTGCACCAACGATTGTGTTGAGCATACTGTCAGTAAGAAGGAGACCTGAGACAAGATCTACAAGTGTTTCACCTTCTTCAAGTAAGCCAACCATGGGAAGGATTTCATTAAGAAGTGCGTCAAGGTTTTCAAGTGCCTGTTCAGTTTCAGCCTTTGTTACAGAATGGCCTGTTGCAGATGCATAATCTACAGCCATCTTCTGAAGAGCAACTTCGGGTTCTTCGATTGCGAAGAAGTCAACAACATACTTAGTTGTAAGGTTGTTGAGGAAGTTGATTACGCCGGCAACTGCACCGTCTTCACTGAGGTAAGTGATTACCTGGTTGATGATTGCATCTTCATTTTCTTCGTCAGCGAACATCGGAAGAATTTCTTCGATTGCGAAGGTAAGGAGACCGTTGATGAAGTAAGTTCTTGAACCTGTGATGGTTGCAATCTTACCTGTTTCAATCTTTTCTGCATCAATATTACCGTCTTCATCAAGTACAGAGTTACCGTCCTGGTCAACGATGTCATTACCGTTAACAAGACCTGTGTTAGCGCCTTCTCTGTAAGAGCTGATTACTGTATATTCACCGATTTCAGCGATAAGCTCGATAAGCATATCCTTGGTGATTACAAGGTCAAGAGTACCTGTCTTAACAGTTGCATACATCTTGCCTGTTTCAGCATCGGTTCTGATGGATTCGTCATCAACAGCAACGTTGTATGTCTTTTCACCGTCAACTGCTGTGTAGCCGGTTACTGTTTCACCGTCTTCAGCAAGTACTGCAGTGATTTCGAATTCCTTATTGCCTTCGATGAGACCGTTGATGAGGTTGAGGAGACCGTCGATTGTTACATAGCTGTCAAGGTCAACCTTAAGGAGACTCTGGATGAGAGCATTCTTTTCACCTGTGATGGGTTCAACTACATCGAGGAGACCCCATACGAGTGCAAGTACATTGTCAACAAGAACTGCAAGGTTGTCACTTACAAGGAAGTAGAGGAGACCTGCAAGCTTGTCAGCGATGAATGTAACAGGACCGTTCTTGATACCGTCAACAATACCGAATACGATGTTGAGGATTGTACCGAGGATGTCTTCAATAGCTGTATAGCTGTTAAATGTAGCGGGAGCTACAGCGGTAAGTCCGAGTGCTTCTACAAGACCGAGAAGTGCTTCTTCGTAGCCCTTAGAACCACGGATTTCGAGATAACCAGTGCCGAGTGTTACGCCTGCTGCGTATTCTTCAGCTCTGTCATCGTTGTCTTCTGCACCGGGAACATCTGTATCGAAGTCACCCTTATATGAGCCGTTCTTGCTCTCAAGGAGAGTAAGAGTCTTGCCCTGAAGGAGAATCTGAAGAACAGGTGTTACGGGCTGGAGAAGTACCATAATAGCTCTTACGAAGCTATCCTTATCAGTTACGCCCCAGTTTGCTTTGATAGCAAGCTTACCTTCTTCGTCAGTTGCAGCATTTGCCTTAACTGCGTTCCAGGTCTTAGCGTCGCCGATGATTGACTTAACAGCTGCAACTGCTGCTGCATAGTCAGCCTTACCAGCAAAGTGAGCTTCGATTGATGCAAGGTAGTCCTTAGCTGTAAGCTTCTTACCGCCGATTACAAGAAGATTGAGGATAGTATCGATAATGTTGTCTTCGCCTACTGTACCGCCAAGGATACCAACGAGAGCGTTAACGATAGTATTCATCATATCATTCTTGAAGAGGAAGTCGTTGAGGAGAGCATCCACAACCTCAGCAATTACTGTTGAGTCTTCGGGAACTTCAGCCTTAACTGTATCAAGAATTATGTCAAGGAGCGAGCCGTCTTCCTGTTCGCCTGTCACAAGGAGAGTGAGAACAAGGGGAAGAGCTTCATTAATGATTGTATCAAGTTTACCGGGAAGTTCTGCTGCTTCAACATCACCGTCATGATCGATGTCGATATAGATGTTAGAGAAGTCAGCATAAACGATTTCGTAACCTTCGAAGAGTGAAACGAGAACGTCTGTAATGGTAAGACCGGCAATATCACCGTTAATGAGAGCGATGATGTTTGCGATGAGCATACCAACAAGGTTCTGGTTGCCTTCTTCGTCTACTCTCTTTTCTGCGGGAAGGAGAGCGTTGAGAAGTTCTGCTGAAAGAACATTGTCAAGAAGGAATACGAAGGAGTCAGCTTTGTCAACCTCGAAGTCAGTAACAACGTTACGTACCTTACCTGTAAGTGCATAGTACTCACCGTGTGCGGTTGCGTCAAACGCAGTACTTCTGATAGCGATTGTCTGGTCTTTGAGACCGCCGAATGCACCGCCATTCTTGAGAACAGTTGCTTCAAGGTATGTTGTATCACTTGTATCCTTAATGTCAACTGCATACTGTACGTACTTAGCGAAGATATCAGCGCTGAGAAGCTGTACAGTTTCAACAGTTTCGCCTTCTTCAGTCTTAACAAGAAGACCTGTGAGAAGCTTGTTGAGGATGTTTACAAGGTTTGCGCTTGTACCGATGTTAGCTACGATTTCGTCAAGAGTATAAGTTGTCTTATCCTCTGTCTTTGTAGCCTTTTCGCCTTCAAGAGCTGTAAGTGTATATGTTACGTCGCCAACCTTATATTCGGTTTCATCAGCCTTTTCAAGGTATACTTCCTTAGTTTCTGCTTCAGCTTCTTCTGTTGCAGGAACTGTGTAGCTGTAACCGTAGAGAGTTACAGTAGTTGTTGTACCAACATTTGCAGGCATGTATGCGCCGAGAGCGTTACCGAGGAGACCGCCGAGAAGGTTGTCAAGAAGAGTGCCTACTGCGGGTTCTGCAACGTCAAGAAGAGCGAATACAGGTGAGAGAAGGTTTTCAACAACGAGTTCTACACCGTTGGATTCGATGAAGTATGCAAGTGAAGGAACGAGTGTAAGGATGTACTCAACAGGACCTTCGCAGAGTGCGTCAACAATGCTGAATACACCGTCTGTGATAGCTGTAAGAGTTTCCTTCTTACCTTCCTTGTTCATATAAGTATCTGCAGCCATTAAATCTTCAGCTGCAAGAGCCTTAAGGAGAGGAAGGATAGCATATTTGTAGCCTTCGCCACCCTTGATTTCGATAACTTCCATTACATTGCCTTCACTGTCAGTTGAAGTGATAGCAATGTCTTCACCTCTGAGGATGAAGTTGAGAACGGGTTCAAGCTCAGCGATGAATGCCCAGATAACGTCGATGAATGCATCTACCTTATCAGTAGCAGTATCGATACCCCAATCAAGTTCAAGAGCGATCTTGCCTTCTGCGTCAGCATAGTAAGCCTTTACGTCAGCCCATGTTGCTGCACGGGTTGTTGTTGTATCGTCTGATGTATCATCAGCTGTACCGTTATCGTTAACTTCTGTAATTGTGCAATCTGCACCTACTGCATCGGTAATAAACTTATCGAGAGCAGCATTAGCACTTGCTTCAAGTACACCTGCGGGTGTGAAGTTGATTTCAAGGAGCTCGTCAAGGAGAGGAAGAATTGTATCAAGGATATCAAGTCCGCCGATTGCACCTACAACTGCGCCAACGATTGTGTTCATCATCTTATCGTTGAATGCAAGCTCTGTGAGGATAGCTTCAACAACATCAGCGAGAGTTACGCCGGTGTAGCCGTCAGTCTCATCCTTAACAGATTCGAGTGCACCCTTGAGGAATTCGACTTCTTCAAGTAAGGGAAGAAGGTCGGGGATAAGAGCAAGGAGAGCCTGGTCGAGCTTTCTGATTGCTCTTCTCACCTTACGTGCAGTAAGGTTGGAGTCTACGGAGTAGTCTTCGTAGTTATAATCTAACTCATCAAATGAGAGATAATCAAGAACAGTGTTTTCAACATCGTAGTGGTTGAAGTAGTTAAGAAGAACTTCAAGTACACAATATCTCTTATCACCTGTAATACCTTCGATTACAGTCTTGATTGTTGCGTTCTTTTCGTCCTCAAGGTCAACATTTGCAACTTCGAGGATATCGAAGATGAGGCCGTCTTCTGCAAGAACGATTTCAGAGATAACCTGAACGATTGTGTTAGCTCTGTTAGCTGTTACGCCCTGGATATATCTTTTATCATTCTTAACTGTTGCGCCGTAGTAACGCATTGTTTCTACTTCACCGATTGCTACTGTCTTTTCAACAATAGCTGTGAAGATACCGTCAAGGAAGCTGAGGTCTGTATCCTTAACAAAGCCCTTGATAAGGTTGATAAGGCCTTCTTCTGTAAGGAGATTATCGATAATGCCCTTAACAGTTGTTGCACCCTTGAGGTCGATTACGTCCTTAAGAAGTTTTACAAGGAATTCGTAAACGTTGAGAGCTACAAGAGGCTCATCTCTGCCTTCGATAGCATACTCAGCAGCTGTTACTTCGTTAACCATATCAACGAGAGTGATAACAGGAGCGAGGAGCTGTTCAACAGCCTGTGCAAGACCTTCAGATGTAATGAAGTATGCGAGGCTGGGAAGAAGGTCGATGATTGTGCCTACGGGAGCTGCAAGAACTGTGCTGAGAACGCTTTCGATAATATCAATGATATATGCTGCGAAAGCTTCGTCGTCAAGAGCTGCAACTTCGTTCTTATCCTTAGTAACTGTAACGCCGAGCATTTCAAGTACGGGGATAAGGAATCTGTCGTAACCGTCACCGGCAGAGATTGTAATACCGTCGAGGAGTACAAGGTCGCCTTCTTCTACGAAGAGAAGTCTGAGAACGGGAACGAAGGGAACAATGATATCTTCAAGAAGAGCGAGAACGCCTTCATAATCTGTGATACCGAAGCTGTTTGCTTCAGGAATTACTACTGTGTATTCAACTGTGGGTTCAGTTGCTTCACCTTCAGCTTCTTCGCCTTCGGTTGCTTCATCACCTTCAGTTACTTCTTCACCGTCAGTGATTTCTTCACCTTCAGTTGTTTCTTCGCCTTCAGTAGCATCTTCTTCTGCTGCGGGAGCCTTTTCTACCTTGAATGCTTCATAAGCAGCTTCCCAGGTGTCAAGACCGTCAAATACTTCAGCAACAGTTGTGTTCTGAGCCTTGAAGTAGCTGAGCTGGAGGTTAACACCACCGTCTGCGCCACCGGTAAGCTCGTAAACCATTGAAAGGATACCGTCAAGCTTGTTCTTACCGAAGAGATCTACAAGTGCTGTGAAGATTGTAGTTGCAAGACCGTTCTTAGCTGTACCGTCTTCATTTGTACCGTCAATGAAGAGAGAGGCAAGAAGATTTTCAACAATTTCTTCAACTGTATCACCCTGGAGGTTGAGCTCGAGATTAAGTCCGAGTGCGGGAAGGAGTTCACCTACGAGAGGAAGAATAGCTGTGATAAGTCCGTCAATCTGTTCGGGAAGCTTATTGAGCTCTTCTTCATCGAGACCGATTGCATCCCAATCAGGCTCAGTGATGGTTTCGGTGCTTGCTTCAACTCTTGCGTCCTCGTAAACGATGTTGTACCAGGAGAGAAGGTTGATTACAAGAGCTTCAATTGCCTGCGGATTTTCGAATACACCGTAGATAAGTGCAACGAGAAGTCCGTTAGTATTGAGTGAGCCGTCATCATTGAATGTCTTAGCATTCTGAAGAGCTTCGTCAGAGAAGTCAAGTCCGTCGATGAATGTAGCAAGGAGATCACGGATACCGGGCTGGAATACAATTCTTTCAAGAACTGTAAGAAGAACAGTTTCACGGTCAACGTAGTAATCTGTACCTGTTACGTCAGTGTTTTCAACATAACTATTGTCAAGGTTCGTAGTGTCAAATACAGGAGTCTTGATTGTTACTGTCTCATCGCCGTCATACCATGCACATGATGCGAGAGTAACGAAGAGCTGATCGTCAATGATATTCTTAAGCTCGATAGGATCTTTGCCTTCGATTTCAATCTTAATGCCAAGGATAATAGTCCAGAGGATATCCATGAAATAAAGTTTATCGAAGTCGATACCTGTGTTGTTTTCGATGTTGATTTCGGGTTCGCCGTTATCAACAAGAGCAATACCTGCGTTTGCGTTTGCAGCAGCTGCTTCATCAATCTGCTGATCGAGATATTCTGCAGCCTGCTGTTCAGCTTCACTGCTTTCAGCGCTGTTTGCAAGGTTATAGAGAATACCCTTGAACATACCCATAAGGTCGAGGTCGTAGATATTCTTAATAAGGTCTGTAATTGCAGTTACAGGTGAAAGAAGGTTGCCGAGGATAGTGTCGATACCGTCGCTTTCAAGGAAGCGAGCAAGGTAGGGAAGAACTGTTGCAAGGGTGGAAACAGGTCTCTCGCAAAGTGAATCGATAACTGCAAGAACTGCGTCAAGGATTGACTGAAGGAGAATCTGCTTGTCACCTGTGTATGTTACGGGAAGGCCGAGGTCATCTTCACCTGTGCCGCCGTATACTGCAAGCTCGTAAGCTTCCTGTGTTGCATAGTAGTTAGTAAGATATGCATTGCCTTCGCTGTCCTTAAGTACGGGAGCACCGAGAGCTTCTATAAGGGGAAGGATTACGCCTGCATAACCGTCAAAGCCCTTAATTTTGATTTCATCATAAATTTCAAGGTCCTTACCGGTAAGGAATACTTCAAGGATGATTGAAAGAGGCTCAAGGATATCCCAGATAACACCAACAAAGTTAGTTCTTGATGTCTTTCTTGCTGCAAGGATAGCTGCTTCCTTTTCAGCGTCTGTCATTTCATCTGTAAGTGCGGGTTCTATAACGATGTTCCAGTCAGCGTCAAATACAACAGCTGTCTTCTGGCTTTCTTCGTCGTCAACCATCCAAGCCTGGATAGGCTTAACGATAGCTTCGCCTGTTTCGTCATCAATAAGACCTGTGTCATATTCTGTCTCACCGGCTTCGTCAAGCTCTACGGGAACCTTTACGGTTTCTTCGTTAACGATGTCGTTGTAGTAGTAGATGTACTTATCTGTTGTTTCACCGTCTTCACCTTCAACTTCTTCAACAAGCTGAACCTGGTTGTAAACGGGAGTAAGAGCATATTCTGTGCCGTCAATAGTTGCAGTTGTAGCTGTTGCAGCATCATAGTGAGTTGCAGTTACAGCCTTGCCGTCCTTGACTTCACCTGTTTCGTATGTGAATTCATACTTGGTATTTGCCTTAGCAACCTCAGACCATGTCTTAGCGTCGCCGATAAGAGTTTCAAGAGTCGGGTTGTTCTTGAATGCTTCAGGATTGATGTTGATACCTGCTGCGTTCTTAAGAAGGTCGCTGATCATACCGAGGATATTGCTTACGTCATCAGATGCAAGTAAGCCTACAAGCATACCGAGAAGCTTGTTGATCATATCGTCGGTGAAGAGAAGATCTTCAAGAAGGCCGTTTACAGCAACATCAAGGCTGATATCGTCTTCAGCTGTGAAGATGCCGTTGAAGAGTCCACCTTCCTTAACAAGGTCAGCCTTGAAGAGGTTGAGAACTGTACCAACGAGTTTGTCAAGGTTATCAATAGCATATGATGTCTTGGTACGGGCGATGATTGAGCCTGACCAGCCATCTGCTGTTACGTCTTCATAGGTGTAGTCGTTATCGTCGTAGAAGTTGTAGTGATACTCTT
This sequence comes from Acutalibacteraceae bacterium, assembly GCA_045649935.1. Classification (GTDB taxonomy): domain Bacteria; phylum Bacillota; class Clostridia; order Oscillospirales; family Acutalibacteraceae; genus UBA6857. The sequence continues at coordinate 23,406 of JAZRQQ010000075.1, forward strand.
CGATAGCCATAAGCTCTACATCAGTTGATGCAGCAACACTATAGTCTGTGAAGAGAGTAACAATAAGGTCAACTACTTCGTCAGGATTCTTGAATACGCCTGTGAGAAGTTCGTCGAGCATTTCTGCATCTGTACCGTTTTCGTCTGTGATGTCATAGCCGAGAACTGAACCGAGAACTTCCTTAAGAGTTGTGTTTGTGAAGAGGAAGTCAAGAAGGAACATAAGAACGTCAGCTTTCTGAACTGTAAGCTGGCCGTTAACAGCGTCAACCTTTACAAGCTTCTGATAGTCAGAATTTGTAATTGTGTGCTTATCTCCGTTTGCGTCTGTATATTCTGCGCCGAAGGGATCAGCGAGAGCAGCAATAGACTTAAACCATTCTGCTACAGCATCTGAACGGAGCTTTCTTGCTCTTTCAATCTTTTCGTCTTCTGTTTCACCGTCAAGAGGTTTACCGTTAATGATATCCCATGCAGCATTTTCAGCATCTGCATTGATGAATGCAGTGATTGTTCTGAAGTAAGGCTCATCATACTTATAGATGCCTGCCATATCAATCTTGATATTAGCAAGGAAAGATACAAGAGCTTCAGTTAAGGAGATATTCTTTGTTTCTGCGGGATAGGTTGTAACAACCTTTTCACCGTCTTCAGTCCATGTAATTACGTCGTAAGCCTTAGTGCCTATAGGATATGTCTTACCTTCATACTTAAATTCTACCTTTGTTTCATAGTAGTTGAAGATTTCCTGGAATGATGTCCATGTGTCAGTACCGAGATAGTCGATAAGACCAGCACCGATATCGTTAACATCAAGTGAAAGAACAGAACCAAGTCTCTCAATGAATACCATTACGAAGGTAAGAAGGTTAGAGAGAACCTCATTGAGACCGTCACCGGAAATGAAATATGCAAGAGTGGGAAGCATATTTGCAAGTGTAGCGATGGGATACTCAGCAAGAACTTCTACGAAATAGAATACGTAGTTAAGAACGATCTGGAGGAATTTTTCCATATCGTATGTGTTGCCGGATGTACCCATAGCAGTCTGCATTTCTTCATTAGTAGCGATAAGCTTTGAGGGAATTGCAGCTGCGCCGTACTTATTACCACGCTTTTCATTAAGAGCTGCAAGGTATGTTTTATCTGATTCTGTACCGTCTTCGTTGAGAACCTTATTAGTATTAAGGTACTCAAGGATAGCATCAAGACCGAAGCCGCGAAGAAGCGGAAGGAGAGTCTCTGTATATGTATCCTGACCTTCGATGTTGAGAATATCGAATGCCTTGATAGCAGTATTGGTTGTTTTACCGAAGAAGAGACCTACGAAGATAGTTTCCATCTGGCTGATGAAATCCCAGAGTGATGATACAAATGTGTCAAGGTTCTTATAGAAGTTAGTATTGCCCTTTTCAAAGCCGAAGGTCCACTTAGGTTCGGTTTCGTCATAAACAGGAGTAAGAGCATACTTAACGTAAATTTCTTTTCCGTCGTCATCCTTCTTACCTGTATCTACAGCGAAGGACTTAAGACCTGCAACCTTATCGGTGTATTCAACAGTTTCACCGTCAGCATTGGTGTAAGTGTAGAGATATTCACCGCTATCGTTTGCTTCCTGAGTATAAACAGAAACATATTCTTTGTTCGGCTTTGTTGTGTCGTCAACCATCTTGGGTTCAACGTCAATTTCAACGCCTTCCATAACTTCATACTTAGTTAAGCCTTCTTCAGCATCAACATATTCGCCGCCGTTTTCATCAACGTAAACGAACTTACCGTCATCAGTTGTTTCCTGAATCTGAGCATAGCTGAGCTTAGCATTACCGTCTGCATCACGTACAACATTACCGTTTTCGTCATACTTGTAGCTGGTAATTTCGTGAGCTTCCTTGATCATGTTCCATGCAAGGTCTTCACCATTAACCTGACCGTTTTCATCAATCGTAAGGTTGTAGCTCATGTAAGCCTTAAGACCTGCACCGGTCTTGTCACTGAGATAAAGTGACTTAGCAGTGAAGTCGAAGCCTGCCTGAGTAGCGATGTCACGGAAATCACCGATTCCGCCGCCACCGAAGATGCCCATAAGAGCATTGTAGATAGTTGTCATCATCTCATCGTTGAATACGAAGTCACCAAGGAGACCTGCAACGATATCAAAGAGAGATGCTGAGTCGCCTGTCTTAAGCTCTACACCGAGAGCTGAAAGGTCAAGTGTGCCTGTTGCTGTGAGAATGTTAAGGATGTCAGGAAGAGCCTTCTGGATAACGATATCAAGGCTATCCATTGTCTCGTTAACCTGTGCCTGTGTGAAGAGAACTTCACCGGCTTCGTTTGTAACAACCTTTTCACCATCTTTGATTTCCCAACCGGTGTAGCCTGTGCTTACAATACCGTACTTCGTGATGATAGCATCTGCATTTGCAACTGCACCGTCAAGAGCATCTGCAAGGTTCTCATAGAACATGGGAACGCTTGTGCCGGGAACGTAGTCTGTGAAGAGGTCAATAAGGATACCGATAACGATATCGATTGACTGACCGTTGATAACACGGTTAACAAGACCGTTAACAATGTTTGTGATACGGTTAACTTCATCAGCTTCAGGTGTTACGCCGTTGAGACCGCCGCCTTCGAACCAGCTTCCGAAAGCACCACCGATAACCTTTGCAAGGTCTTCAGTAAGAACTGAACGTAAAACTGTAATGAAGGTCTTACCTGCGTGACCCTTGAAGCGGTAAATCTGCTTGCCGTCCTTAGTAGTATCATAATCCTTGATAAGGTCAGCATTTACATTAGATGTATAGAGCTCTTCATCACCACCGAGTGCAGCAATTGAGCCGAAGTCGATGAAGGATGAAATGTTATAGTTACCCTTGATATCAGCCTTAAGGAATGCCTTTGAAAGCATATCATTAAGCATTGTTTCGATGTCAAGGTACTGGCTGATAAGTCCTGCCACGTCAAGTTCAAGAATCTTTGAAAGAACGGGGTCAACAATTGCAAGAAGCTCAAGAGCAGGAGCAATAACGTTCTTAACAGATTCAGCAAGGTTAGAGGTTCTTGCCATAATAGCATTACCCTTGTCGTCCTTTTCACCTGTATCATACTCATATGTATACATGAAGTATGCAAGGTTGGGAAGAGCTTCGAGGAGTACTGTAAGGGGACTTTCAAGAAGACCTGTGAAGCCACTGTTGTCGTCACCTACAAGTAATGCTCGGAGACCTACGAGAACCGGAGTAAGGGGTGAATGCTTGAATACCCAGTTTCTGGAATTTCCCTTAATTGATCCGGGAGCTGTAGAACCGAATACATAAGTCATGAAGTCATAACTTGACATTGAAGCTTTCTGATAATTTTTATCTCCGTCGGGAATCATTACATCGCCGACACCGAGAGCTTCAAGGATCATAGTAACACCGTTCTGATAACCGTTACCACCTTCAAGAGTAAGCTCGTCGAAGAATGTAAGGTCTTCACCGCAAAGGATGAGTGAGAATACGGAGTTAAGGGGTGAAAGAAGGTCAGTGATGAAGTCGAAGAATGCATCTACCTTCTTTTCGTTTGTTGAAAGGTCATATCCATTGAACCAGTTGTAGTTTTCGGGAATGGGATATGTTGCTACCTGAGCCCAGGTAAGGTTCATATAGTCGCTCTCAAGAGCTGCCTTAGTTGCAGCGTCTTTTTCGTTATCTTTAGCATAAGTGTATGCATTAGCGAGCCATGTGGAAATACCTGTGTTCTTGAATACGCCATCCTTTGTCTTATCATAGAATGCGCCGGGTCTTACGTCAATACCGAGCTGACCGAGAACGGGAAGGAACTTAACGATACCTTCACCGCCGAGAATTCCGCTGAGGAGACCGGTTTCACCGAAGAGGATACCCATAAGGATATTCATAACTTCGTTGGAGGAAATGATGTCCGCAACAACGTCAGCAAGAGGTGTGCCGGGATTTTCATTTGTGCCGCCTTCAATATTCATAAGCTCATCAATAATGAAGGAAAGGTCAACCTCATTTCCGAGAAGGTCTAAGGGTTCACCGAGTACACCTGTAAGTGTTTCTTCAAGAAGACCAACAACCATAGGTACAACAATGTTGATGAGTTTATCAACGTTGCTTATTGCTTTGTTTACTTTATCAAGCTTAGTTGTCTCAGTTGTATTTGCATTTGCTGTAGCCATAGCAGCAAGAGATACGTCGAGATATTCACCAAGCTGGAACTTAGCGTCAGTGATGGGCTTGCCGCCGGTTGTATTATCCTTCCAGGTAAGCTTCTTCTCACCTGCTGTATCGGTGTAATTGAAGGTGTCAACAATGTATTCATTGAGAAGTGAAACAAGAATACCTGCGATATTATCTGCCTGGCCCTGAAGAGCACCGAGAACTGTACCGATAGTACCTTCAGTACCGAGAAGCTGTCCTACTGTGGTCAGAAGACCGTCGTTCATAATCCAACGGAGGAGACAGAGAAGAACGTCAGAATGGTCAGCATTAAGGTGGTAAACGTAATGGGTTTCACGGATACCGGGAACTGTCTTATAGCTGGGTGTACACATCGCCATAATACGGTTGATAGGCATAACGATGTTAAGTCCACCTATATCCTTCTTCCAGGTGAGTGCTTTGAAGAGATTTTCACCTGCAAGACCAAAGAGTGTCTGAGCAAGAAGTCCGTTTGCAAGGTAGTACTTGCCCTTTTCATCCTGATATGCAACCTTCCTGGTTACTTTGTCACCGTCGGGATTATCCTTAGTCGGATTCGAGTATGTATCCGTCGACGAATTATAATCATAGTATAGTATATTGCCGTCTGAATCTTTTTCATCTTCCAACAAGAAGTTGGTGTAATAATTCCACGCGTCTTTATCCGTATACGTCGGTCCATAGTCCGTCCTTTCGACTGCCGTCAGACCTTCAAGAATACCGCTGAATCCGTTCTGAATATCTATACCAAAACCATCGATAAGAGGCTTAATTGTATCTTTTGAAAGATACATATCACCAGCACCTGTTACGTTTGTAACATAAACACTTACTGAATAGAAATAGTGAAGGTTGATGTGGTCTATCTTATCAAAGAGCTGATTATATTCAAGAGCTGCTAAAAGGTTGGGAAGAAGGTCGAGAATTGTTCCTATAGGATTGCTAAGAAGCTGATTCTCAAGCCAATATACAAGGGGATCGAAGAGATGATAGAATACGTTATAACCGTAGTTACGAATATAACCCGTCATATCTGACAACATTTTATCCTTATCCATATAACAGTCATCAACAATTGTTGATGCAGGATGATAACCGTGTCTTTCATCGTATGCTGTATCCGGATTATCGGTAGCACTATACTGAGGAATACCGAGAAGTTCATAAAGAGGAAGAAGAACAGCATCATAAACTGTATCTGAACCGTTAGAAGCATAGAACTGAATATAACCGGAAAGGTTAATAAGAACCTTTGCCTTAAGTGTCCATTCAGAGTCGTCACCGGCAATAAGACCGCCTAAGAGTGCATGATAACCTGATGTAGCTGATGCCATTGCCTTATAGAAGCTGTCCCAGTCAGTAATCTGCCATGTACCGTTACTGTCAAGCTGTTTCCATGCAGACTGAGGAACACCGGAATGGGTACCGCTATGTTCACTTACGTTTTTAATTTCAGTTTCTTCTGCCCAATATGCTCTCTTAAGAGAAGCATCACTATCAGGCTTGTGTATCGGAGCCTGGTCAACTACCCAGAGAATACTTTTTGTTGAGTCACTTGTATTAGAATAGTTAGGCCAACCGTCTTTAGCGGGCGCACCGGCAGGAGCATTTGCTGCCTTGAAATCATCATCAAATGAACCGTCGAACCACTGACGGAACTGAACACCATTGTGGTCTGTAGCACCGTATGATGAGTTTTCTGTATACATCCAGGGCATAGTAGCAAGTGTACAACGAAGGAATGCCGGGAAGAACCAACCGTTAGTACCTTTTTCAAGGTAAAGGTTCATTTCACCAGCCATATCGTAAATCATAGGACCAACCATCTCGTTGAGTGCCTTGAAAAGAGTTGTAGCAAGCTCACCGCTGTAGAGATAGTTGATGATCATAGCTGCAAGGAATTCCTTAAGGTCCTTACATTCCTGACCTATCTTCTTTGTTTCACCGTCGAAGGTATATTGCTTTTCCCAGTAACCAAGAGGATTGGTCATAGGCACAATCTTATAAAGATTTCTTCTAACGCCTTTATCGTCTGTTACTTGTTTAGTTGTTGTTGTGCTTTCATAGGCACCGATAGAATCGCTTTCACTATAGAATACAACACCGCTGTCATCTTTTGTTGTTGTATAACCGATGTAGCCGTATGTAACTTTACCGGTATCCTTATCGGTCTTTGACTTTTGCTCAGTTCCGTTAAGAAGAGTACCGAGAAGTGTACCCATATCCTCTGAAATGAGCATCTTATCAATTTCAGCAATAGCCTGTTCAAGGAGAGTTGCTGCTCCTTCGTCTGTTACAAGACCAACAGCATTAATAAGCTCCTGAATTAAGCTATAGTCAAGAGTACCTGCACCCTTAGTCCAGATATAATCATAATAGCCTGTTGACTGATTGTTATTATTTGCATTATCGAACTTATCGAAGAGGAGATTACGGATTACAACGTCATTGCCTGCACCCTTAGCACCCTTACGAAGAGAAACGAGAGCATCTTTGTATGCCTGAGCATCACCAACAGCAGATGAAACTGATTCGTAGTAATTGTTTACTTCATCAAAGGTGTGTGCGTAATCGGGGTTAACTGCTTCCTCTTCAGCAAAAGCTGTAATATCGTACGGCTCACCTTCGTTGAGGAACTTATTAAGAACACTGGGAGCTGCTTCTGCTGAAACTGCGTTGTATGAAGAAAGAATAGCTTCAAAGTTGTAGTACTCAACCTTGCCTACACCATCATTCATTTTGCCGTTGCCTTCGTCGTAGTAATAGCTAATCTGATCAACAAGGTCATATATACGGTTAATAGCACGTCTCTTAAGGTCGTTCATGTACTCGTCGTACTTGTCATAACCGTCTGTGAAAATCTTATCGAACATTTCCTTGGAGGCTTCAACGGTAGAGAGCTTCTTACAGATTGAATAACCTCTGTTAATCATTTCATTATAGAGACCGGTAATTGCGCCGTATGTCATACTACCTGTAAGGGTAGTTGAATCCATAAGGCTGTCCATCTTCTCTTTGTATTCAATGTATGTTGAACCGTTGATGTTAAGGTTAACAGCACCGTACTGAGCATAGAACTTATCCCAGTTATCTTTATTAAAGGTGATAACTTTATCATCACCGCCAAGCTTTATAAGCTGAGCATAGTCAACTTCACCTGCTGCATTCTTTACGAAGGGGAATATATGGTCTTCGAATATAGTTACGATAACAGCTGCATCATTATAGAACTTCGCAGCTTCCATATAATCAACGTGAATGCAGTGTGGATCTGTACGTTCACAGACATACTTGAATGAGCCGTCTTCCTGTTCAACGGAAGCATTATCTGCGTTACATGCGATACCGCAGTTACCGTCACATTCTTCCCATACGTGACCGACTGCAGCTGATTCTGCAGGTGTCTTTATAACGGGATCGGTATTATTGGTGTCAACAACAAGTAAGAAGAGTCTTATGAATTCTTCATAGTTCTCATTACCCCATGTAAGAGCAACATTGTGAGCGAGATCTGTATGACGCTCTGTTACCTTCTTGTAATAAGCACCACCACTAAGACCATCTTTACCTGTAAAGGCAGCAATGATCTTATCTGTGATATTTACTGTTGTTTCGCCGTCGAAAGCGTCTGTATCGTCGAGCTCAGCAAGAACTGCTTCAATCTCTTTGTATGTTTTTTCAAGGTCAGCACCGACTGTTTCGCTAGCTGCTCTTGTAAAGAGAGCTTCAATCTGTGTCTGGAAATCAGTAGCATAAGCAGATGCGATAAAGTCAACAATGTTGGTCTTATACCACTGCTTAACTTCAGCCCATGTTCTGTTACCTGCAATCTTCGGTGAAACATAAGCATTCCAGATTTCTTCGGGGTTACCGATACCGGAAAGATTGATAGCATCTTCGTACAGAACGATGTTTTCAGAAATTGCAACAACCTTTTCGTTAAGCTCAGCAGTAGCGAGTGAGCCATAATCTGTTCCGAACCATTCGGTAGCAAGACCGATAAACTGAGCAATCTGCTCCTTAACCTGAGACATAGCTGCAGCTGTTGCAGCGGAATCGGGCTGATCGTCTTTGAAATCGATTGAATCCTTGGTGATACCCTTGCCGCCGGAAACATCAGCTGTTGTGAATGTTACAGTAGCATTGTAAAGAATGAGATCCTTAGCTTCTGCAGGAATAGCAGTATAGTCGGGAGCCCACTGAAGAATATCAAAACCTGCACCTATATATAAGGTGATAGTCTTGTCTGTAGCGTACACACCGTTAGAGCCGGCAGTAGTAGCAGTTTCACCAAAGGTAAAATACTTAAGAATCTCGTCATACTGGTCAATAGATACAAGAGCAGTGTTTCTGTCCTTCATACCTGCCTCGACCTTAGCGAGAATATCCTCGTAGATACCGTAGTAGGTGTGCTTTGACGACGCAACAACCTTGGCTGCTTCTACGTATGCAGAAGTAACCCAGAACCAGGATGATGTTGACGAGTCAAGCTCAACCTTCCATGTGTTTGTTCCTACTGATTGAGGTACTTTTTTCATATCCTCAGCTGTAGCCTTATCGCTTTCAGCAGCAAGGATGTAGTCAGCGAGTGTAGCGTGATGAATTTCAATCCAACTCATCAGGTTACTGATGGTGTTATCTGCGCCGAGAACGCCGAAACACACGGACACGCTGGACACTATCATGATGATAGCAAGTACACAACTCAGTACTTTTTTACCAACTTTCATAATTTTTTCCTCCTTAAAAATGAAAGAATTTATATATTACAAATAGGATTCCCTATAATAATACCGAGCCTTTTTCCCTAAAAAAGGGTGCAAAATGCCCATAGAGACACCTATAACTATAGGTAGTATATCATTAATAATCAACTTTTTCAATCATTTTATTAAAAAATCTTTAATTCTACATATTGCATAGATAGTCAAAGTTTATTTTGTTGAGTTTTACATATATTAATTATTAACAAAAAACCGTACCGATTTTTGAGCTATTTAACAAAAAACTGTATCTTGTGACAGACACAGTTTCACACACAATATCTTGGCTTTCAGGCGTTTTTACCCTGAAAGTGCCTTTTTACCGTAAATCTTACCGGACAGCAAAAAAGTGACGGCTTGCGCCGTCACTTAATTTTGTTTTAGTCAGCTTTAATGAATTATCAATAAAGATCTGAGGGACAATCACAGCAAGTGTACTTACCTGTGAAGAGCTTGATGAACTTGTGAAGGAGTCTGAATAAAACGCCCCAGAAGGTTGTCTTATGACATGCACACTTACATTTAGCTACAACAGGATTGCTTTCAATGTTTGTGCTGCCGCTTACTTTGCCGTTTTCCTTTACTGTGATATCGCCTGTGCTTTCGCTTGTACCAACGATATATGCCTTATACTTACCGGGAGCAACCTTGAATGTTGCAACACCGTTTTCGTTAGTTACAGCTGTACCGGGTACATAAGAACCTGTATCTACGTTAAGGAGTGTAACTTCAATACCTACGCGAGGTGCATTGTTGCTGTCCTTGATAGTAACGTTTACGGTAATCTTTTCTGCAGAAAGCTTTTCGTCATAAGTATTACCGCAGTTTTCACACTTGTAAACGATCTTGCCGTCCTTACCTGATTCGTAGTTAGGCTGTACTCTTGATATTTCCTTATAGTTATGACCAATTGCGGGAACGATGTCACCTTCGTAACCGTAAGCACAAGCTGTGCACTGATACTTTGATGTACCGGGCTTATCACATGTTGCTGTGCTTTCTGTTAATTTATAACTATGCTTTGTTGCTGTAAATTCAGGCTTAATTACAAGGTCGCCTGTTACTGTTGCACCTGCAGCAATCTTCCAGCCCTTGAAGCTGTAATGATAGTCTGCATCGTGATCCTTTGTAGGTGCAGTCTTGGTGAATGCAGGAATTGCAGCACCGTATGCAATACCTTCGAATGTCTGGATGGTCTTGTTATCAACATCGACATAAGTTACACGGTATGTACGTGTAGTTCCTGTGAACTTAGCAATGTATACTACATCAGCTGAAGCCTTAAGGCCTTCGAAGTTAACGAGTGTCTGAGCTGCATCTCCGTCAACATACCAGCCTGCGAAGGTGTATGAATACTGATCATCAGAAGCCTTTTTAAGATCATCTGCAGTGCCCTTATAAGCAACAGCATCACCGATGTTGAGTGTCTGAAGGTCAACAACCTTTGTGCCAACCTTGAATTCTACTGTTACAGATGTCTTTGTTCTGCTGAATTCATATCCGCAGTTTCTTGCACAGTAAACAACGCTGTAGGTTGTGCCGTCAGCTGCAGTTTCTGTTACTGCAGCAGCAGGTGTATGACCAAGTGCATTGCCTTCAGTTTCTACCTTAGTTGCAGCACATACACTACACTTCTTTGCTACCTTTGCAGCTTCAGTACATGTTGCTGCCTTGTTTTCTGTTGAAGCAGCATCTACATCCCAGTTGTGAGCAGTTGCTGTGAAGCCTGCATAGAGACTTGTCTTTGCAGTGATTGCACCGTCTTCATAAGGTGTCTTGAGAGTAGCATCTGTGTACCAACCGTTAAATGTATAGTGATACTCAGCATCAGGAGCCTTAGTGGGCTCTGTGCCGCCGAAGGTTACGGATTCACCGCCTTTAACGGTTGTATGCCATACATAATTGGTACCATTATAGTAAGTAACCTGATATTCAGCAGGTACTGCTTCAAATACAGCAATGAATGTTGCGTCACCTGTGATAGTGAAGTTAGTTACGATGTCACCCTTTGCGCCTGTTGTTGACCAGCCGAGGAACTTGAAGGAGTAATTCTTCTTGAGCTCTGCATCAGCTTCAGCATCAGCAAGCTTGAATACAGGTGCAGCTACAGGAGCTCTGCTATCGCCCATAGCACCCATCATTGTTGCAAATACATCGTAATCACTGTCTGAAAGTGTTGATGTCCAAGTTGTGGGAACCTTAAAGATGTGTGTATAGATAATTGTTGACTGAGTATAAGTTGCCTTAAGTGTGATGTTTGCTGTTACATCGAAGGGAAGAGTTACAGACTTACCGTTTTCATCCTTCCAGCCTGCGAAGGTGTACTTGAACTTACCGTCAGTGCTATTATCCTTGGTGGGTTCAGTTACAGCTGTCTTTTCAAGTGTTGTACCTGATACGATATCTTTAATTTCAGCGAGTACTGTTGTACCGTCTTCATCTACAAACTTAACTGTATACTTTTCAATCTTAGCAACCTTTTCTACCCATTCCTGACCGCACTGTGTACAGTAACGTGTAATCTGGCCTTCGGCTTCTGCTGTAGCATCAAAGGTCTTTGTGGGATCATCGCTTACAGCAAGGATATGTCTGCCTGTTGCGGGGATTGCTCTTGTATCAGCTACTGTATCTTCGTCATCACTGTCAACAGCTGCGTTACACTTCTTACATGTAAGTGTTTCAACACCTGCTGCATTACATGTAGCTGCTGTTGTAACAACCCACTTGGTTTCTTCGTGACCTGTTGCACGAATTGTTGTTGGCTCACTGCGTGTGTAGCAAAGCTTACAAACCTGATATGTACTACCTGCTTCTGTACAGGTGGGCTTCAGAGTCTTCTTTGCACCCCAGTTATGAGCATCGGGATTGAGAGGAATTTCATTCTCAATTGTTTCACCACAATCCTTACATGTAGCAATTTCCATACCCTTAGTGCTACATGTTGCTTCAGTTATAACTTTGTAAACGATTTTTATTGTAGGCTCTCCGCCTTCTTCAGCAGGAACTTCTACTGTATCATAATTATGACCGAGTGCGGGATAGAGATCAACTTCTTTACCGTTTTCATCAACTACAGTAGCTATTGTTTCTCTGTAGTCACAATTTGCACAGGTTATAAGATTGTAACCCTTTTCTGTACATGTTGCAGGAACAACAGAGATTGATGTTACGTGACCGGGTGCTGTGTAGGTTATACGTTCAGCTTCATAATCACAAACAATACATTTCTGTGTCTTGTAACCATCTACTGTACATGTTGAAGGAACTTCAACAGTGTGATAGCTATGACCGTCAGCTACTTCGAATTTCTTAGAGTAACTGTTACCGGCCTCATCGGTAACTGTAACAAAATAGTTACCTGGATTATTGATTACATAAGTATCTGCTACATCCTCGATTACAGCATCATTAACTGTAAGAGTTGCGCCTTCTTCGATACCTGTAACGGTTGCTGTACCACAGTATGTGGGAGTACCGGTTACCTTACCAACGTTATTGTTACCTTCTACAGTAAATTCAGGATCTGAAGAGTCATACCAGAACTTAGCTGTTCTAACTTTTGTGTTAAGATTGTTATTAGCCTTATCAAGTACATAGTAGTAAACGATATAAGCTTCACCGTCTGTAAGATTCTTTTTCTTTATAGTGATGCCGTCAGCTTCATACTGAACTTCACCATTTTCTGTAAGGTCAGCAACCTCAAATGCGCCGAGCTTCTTTGTGAAGTTTGCTGTATTGGTGATATCCTGGCTGTCATCATAGAAGAATGTTTCTGCAAGTGACTGTGCTGCACCGTAGTTTTGAGCTGTAAGAACATATTGTGCGGGGAAGAGGAATGCTCTGATGGTTTTTACACCGATACCTGCGTCGTTAGCAGTGATAATAACGTCTGTATTTGCGTTAGCATAAAGTGTGATGTCTTTATCTGTGCCGTCTTCGTTCTTATCGAGTGCTGCACCGCCGACTGTATCAGTTGAGCTCCAGTGACCCTGTGTGCCGAGGTAAATTGTACCTGTAGGAGCTTTGGTATCAGCAAGCACATCTGTTTCTACAGTTTGAGTAGCACCACATGAACACCACTGCTTAGCTTCACCCTTGTTGTAATAATCGGGTTTCTTTATGATTTCTTCATCATAGTCATATTCGTGTTCTGACTCTTCAAATTTTGCATAAAGAGTTATATTAGCGGTAATTGCAGTATCTGCAATTACAAAGGCTGTTTCTTTGTCTTCTTCATCCTTGGTTACCCAACCGCTGAATTTGTTGTGCTTTTCAGCATCAACATAACCGTCAACGGGATTACCGATAATAGTTGCAAAATTACCGTCAGCAACCTGGTATTCCTCTGTTTCACCATTAACAACTGTTGTTACAGTGTGCATCTTAGCTGTAAGCTTATAAGTTGCATAGAAGGTCATCTCATCGGTAATTTCCATACCGCGTACGAAAGGCTGTGCATTGCCTTCGGCATCATTATAATACCAGCCATCAAATACGTAGTTCTGACCTGCAGGTGCAGTTACTGTGCAGTTAGCAGCAACAGAAGGATTGTAAACCTTTGACTTATATGTATGCTTGGTTGTTTTAAGAAGACCGGGTTCTACTTTCACGCCGTCCACTTCAGTTTCTGTTGTGTCGGCTGCCCATTTTGTTACTACGCCGTTTTCATCAAACTCAACACCTACTGAGTTGTACCACTTAGCTTCGTAGTATCTGTAAGCATTCTTATAGATAGCTGTGAAGGTCATATCCTTTCCTTCGCAGAATGTGGGAACGGGCTTATCCCAACCAAGGAACTCATATTCGTATGTTTCGTCCTTTTCTCTTGCATTAGCAGCTCTGTTAGCCTGTGTAACAAGCCATTCGATATTCTGTCCGTATTCGAACTCAAATGCTGCAAGCTGAACCGTACCGTCATGGTTCATAAATGTAATTGTGTAAGTGAAGGGGCTGAACTTGAACTGAGAATAAAGAGTGATGTTACCTGTTACCTTGCTGCCTTTTTCGTACTTGTTACCGTTTGTTGCAGCGAAGGTTGTGTCAGTCTGCTTCTCATCGTACCAACCCATAAAGGTGTATGAACCTGTATCTGAGTCAGCCTTTGAGGGAATATATTCAACATCAGTTGTTTCATCATCAGAAGGATCTTCGGTTCCCTTATCGTCAGTAACCTTATTTGTCCAAACGGGAAGCTCGGAGCCGACAAGAATTCTTTCTTCATACTTAGCTGCACCGTCAATATAAGTTACGGTGTAGAAAGGCTGAGGATTGCCGTAAACAGCTTCAAATGTGATATGTGATGTGGGCTCGAAGGATGTGAATTCAGATGTTGCGTATGATGTCTTATCTGCAGCACCGTCAAGAACATTCCAATTACCTGTGAAGCTAACCATTGCTTCGCCGTTGTCGTATTCTTCAGCGGGAGAGAGCTTCTCTACATCTTCTTCTGTAATTGCATCACCGTGATTAACTGTTGTTGTATGGGTCTGAACTTCGCCCTTGTCATTCATATACTTGAATGTTACTGTATAGGGAGTGGGGACACCCTCACCATAACCGGCAGTGATACCGATAGGTGTAACATCAACGCCGTCTGCTTCCGCATCGGAGTCAAAGTCAATATTTTCCTTAGTAAATGTAAGGGTATTGTTATAGCCGAAGGTCATTTCTTCACCGGACTTAAAATATATCCAGTTTTCAAATGTATATCCGTAACCTTCCTTAGCATAAGTGAAGGGAACGTAGTCTACAGGAGCCTTAAGAGCTTCACCGTACTTAACAGTTACCTGTCTTGAAACGTCATTACCTGCACTGTCTTTATACCAGAAATTAACTGCATAAGTTCTTACGTGTCTTCTGTAAACAGGATAGAAGGTCATATCGCTTCTTACAACCCAGTCGCTTTCAGCTGTTTTGTATGCGATAGCAGCACCTGCTTCGTCAAAGTCACTGTCTTCAAGAAGAATGTGATAATTCTTACCTGAAGGCTTCTGTACTGACCAGCCTTCAAAGGTATAGCTGAACTGAAGATCGTTTTTAATTCCGTTGGGAACGTTTCTGTCAGCAGGAATAGCGCCTGCTACTGAAGTAAGGTCTGTTCTGTAGGAATATTCTTTGCTTGAGATATTTCCGCCGGCTTCGTTAGCGAAGATAACACTATACACCTTGTCAGCAGTTACTTTGTCATACTTAGGAGTAAGAACAAGATCATCTGTAAAGATACAGCCATTCTGATTTATTTCGTCACCGTTTTTGTTTACCCAGATACCTGTAAAGTTGCTGTATGAGTAAGGACCGTTCTGATAAGACGGCTGAGGTTCAGGCCAGGTAATATCGTTATGGGTCTGTCCGTATTTTACAGTCTCTGTACCGAGATACTTACCGTTGATATCGTAGAACTTGATAGTAAGGTCTGTGGAAATCCACCAACCGTAATAGGTTGTGTCAGCAGTGAGCTTGTTGGACTTGGGATCCCACTGAGTTCCGGCATTGTAATAAAGCTTTTCTTCATAAGTAATATACTTGCCGTTTTCAGCATCTACCGTACCGCCGTTTTCAACATACTCTTCAAATTTTTCACTTGTAATAGGCTCAGCAAAATCAGCAGATATAGCGTTGTAGGAAGCATTGCCCTCAGAAGGCTGCTTCTCAGTCCAGAGACCCTTGAAGGTATAACCGGCAGCTGTTGCATCTCCGGTAGGAACGGGTTTATCCGCTGTGCCTATGTCTACACCGTAGTAGCCTGTAACGTTCGCTGATTTATTTTCAACATAGCTTCCGTTGTTAAGGAAAAGCTTATGTGAAAGTCCGCTGATTGAACCTGCGCCGTCAAAGGTAATAGTATGTTTCTGATAAGTAATAGTTATTCCTGTTTTAACGGTATATTCTATTCCTTCTTTATTGGCAAATACGCGGACAAGATAACCGGAGAAACCGGTAGCATCACCTGTTGCTACGGAAGCTGCCTGAAGACCGGCCTTTGCAACTATTTGTCCCTTTGTTGCAGAACCATCTTTATCATCGAAATAAAGATTTTCAGCTATTGTATCGTTAACTTTAGCATTACCGGAATTAATAATATATGTATCCGAAGCTGTAAATCCTGCATCCACGGGATTAGCAGGATGTGTATGCCACTTAACGCCGTACTGGTCAAAATAGTTGCTTGCTGTAAGAGATGTTGCTGCTGATACATCAGCACCGCCGATCTTATTAAGAGTAAGAGCAACGTCAGTAGTTGAATAAGAGTCGAAGCCGGCAACGTAGGGTTTATGTTCACCGGATGCTGTATATGTTGCCTTTGTTTCGGCCTTACCGGAGGCATTATCAGTGTTGAATCCATTCAACAGGAATCCGTATGCCTCAGACCAGCTCTGACCTGTTCTTTGTCCGATGGTGTACTGATCACCAAAAAGGTCAGCAGTCTCCGTATTTCCGTTGCCGATATAAACCCCATCAAATGCAATCGCATGCTGAATATCATTCGTGGATACAGTTGTATCACGATATACGGCAGCCTCTATATAGTAGGGAAAACCGGGAATATCTTTTATATCAACATTTATACGTTTTACACTCTTGATATCACTACTGGTTGCTGACATCGGGCCTGCTGCAGTTCCGGTACCATTATTTGTTATGTACCAAACCTTAACTTCAACCTTACCGTTACAACCTGTCAATGCGTCCGTAATATTAAAACTGGTTCTAACCTTATACTTATCCGCAGGCGTAACAGACTCAGCGACATTATTGTTTGTAATCGCATCTGCAGCAATAGGAGCTACACACACCCAACAGGACAGTACCATAAGCACTGCTAAAAATAATGATAATGATTTTTTAATTTGCTTTTTCATTAAGATTTTCCTCCTTAATAAAAATTAACTGTCTATTTCATAAAATGGTATTTTTATTTACCATAAAAACGAAATTTACGTGTCCGCTTATTCCTTTTCTGCTTTCCTCCGACCGGTCCCTGACCTGACCGTTTTCCGCCGAATGGGCGCAAAAAGGGTATAAAGAGTCACTTTTAGTTAGTATCAGTATATCACTAAAAATTCAATAAAGTCAAGAACAGTATGTGATTTCTTTTTCAATTATTAAAAAATTGTGTCTTGTGACGAAAAAGGTGTTGTTGCTTTGTGCAAAATGGTGAATGTGCAGAATTTTGTTTTACTAGGTGTTGTGGTCGGTAAAAAATCATACACAAGAGAAACGGAGAAGCTACGGTATGCATACAACAAAGCTGCTGAAAGCTGCATGTTTTTCTGCCCGTTATGACCCATCCTCCCTTCGGGCACGGCGGATTGTCACGCAGTGACTGAGGGGTGCGGCGCCCCTGAAAGGTAATTCCCTCTGTCAGAGGGAGTGTCACGCAAACTGCTGAAAGGACACACCGTTGATAAAATTCCTATTACATTATAATATATAATATAAGCCAAAAATAAGCGCAAAAAAGACAGACACGTCTGCGTAAGCTTACACAAAGTATCTGTCCGGTTCTTTTAATTATTCACTTGCGAGTGCATCAAGACTCTGCTTCTTAAGGTATGCGTTAATGAAGCCGTCGATATCGCCGTCCATAACAGCATTTATATTACCCATTTCAAAGCCTGTTCTGTGGTCCTTTGCAAGAGTGTAGGGCATAAATACATAGGAACGTATCTGGCTGCCCCAGCCGATTTCCTTCTGCTCACCCTTGATATCTTCAATCTTTTCAAGATGCTCTCTCTCTTTGATTTCGATAAGCTTTGACTTGAGCATTCTCATACACACTTCTCTGTTCTGATGCTGGCTTCTTTCAACCTGGCAGCAGACAACAATGCCTGTGGGATTATGGATAAGACGTACAGCAGATGAGGTCTTGTTAACCTTCTGTCCGCCGGCACCTGATGCACGGTAAACCTCCATAGTGATATCTTCTTCTCTGATATCAACCTCAATTGTATCGTCGATTTCGGGCATAACCTCAAGAGAAGCGAAGGAGGTGTGTCTTCTTCCCGATGAGTCAAAGGGAGATACACGGACAAGTCGGTGAACACCCATTTCACTCTTAAGATAGCCGTATGCGTTTTCACCTTCGATAACTACGGTTGCAGACTTAAGACCTGCCTCGTCACCGTCAAGGAAGTCAACGGTTGTAAACTTGAAGCCGTGCTTTGTTGCCCACTGACCGTACATTCTGAAGAGCATCTGACACCAGTCCTGTGCCTCTGTACCGCCGGCACCTGCATGGAAGTTCAGAATTGCATTACTGTTATCATATTCTCCTGAAAGAAGAGTAGCAAGAGTCTGCTTTTCAAGCTCAGCCTCAACAGCCTCAACACTGTTCTGACATTCCTCAAGTAAATCAAGGTCGCCTTCCTCATCAGAAAGCTCAATCATAACAAGAGCATCCTCATAGGCTGTCTGCAGATCCTCGTAAGCCTTTATTTTACCCTTAAGGGTAGCTATTCTCTGAAGCACCTTCTGTGAATTTGCAAGGTCTCCCCAGAAATCCTCTTTTGCAGACTCTTCTTCAAGAACTGCAACTTCCTTTGCCATTTCTTCAAGACCGAGAGCTGAAGCGAGCTCACCCAGAGGCTTTTCGCTTTCCATAAGTCTTAATCTTAATTCTTCAAACTGAATCATCAATATTCAAATCCTTTCAACCTTAATCATTTAAGTGAATCTTAAGTTTATCGGTTATATACTTAATATGTAAACGAATTTATCCTTTTATATTATACATAATTATTTTGAAAGAGCAATATCAAAAGAAAATATTTTTTTGGTAAAAGTACAAAATAAAAGAAAACGGTTGCTTTTATATATAAATACGGTTAAAATATGTAGGGGCGGATACCATCCGCCAGCAAACCGCATACTGCTTCACAACGGATATTATTGATTGCGGAAACAAAAATTCTGAGATTGAAATGCACCTTACAGAAACAGGAGAATCAGTCAGAGCCGCAATCGAATCCGTCAGCACATATTATCCCTATGTGAGTATTGATAAATACATCATAATGCCAAACCATGTACACATTCTGATAGTCATAAACGATACATTTTCGGATGAACTGCAAAACAACTGTACAGACAGTAGCAGGCGGATAATATCCGCCCCTACCGACGCAAACAAACAACAGCTCAGTACAATAATCGGTCAGATGAAGCGTTGGGTATCAAAGCAGGCAGGTTTTTCACTTTGGCAAAAATCCTTTCACGACCATATAATACGTACCGAAGAGGATTATTTCAGTGCCTGGAACTACATCGACTCCAATCCCCGCTTATGGTTGGAAGGAAAAGATAATCATTAATATAAAAAATAACAAAGGAGATTCTTATGATATACAAAGGTCATATCTGCGACGGCTGCGGCAAAGCATTTGAAGAAGACGACGATATTGTTGTCTGCCCCGAATGTGCCACACCTCAGCACAGAGAATGTTACAGAAAAAACAACGCCTGTGTCAATTCACACAAGCACAGCGAGGAATTCACATGGAAAGCACCCGACGGAGTAAATCCCGTAACGGTAAAAAAGGAAGAGTTTGTAAAGACTATCCCCTGCCCCAACTGCGGATACAATAATCCTGTCGGCAGTGAGAGCTGTAAGCAGTGCTCAATGAAATTCACACTTTTCGGCTTCAATGTTGTCGATGCCAACAACAAGCTCGAGGAAGAAGAAAAGTCTGCCCTTAAGGAAAATTCAGATATTCCCGAATACAAGGCTCCCTTTACCGTTGGTGAAGGCGAAGGCTTTGAGGAAAATCAGAACGAAGAAATAAAGCCTCAGGCGCAAAGAGATGAAATCGAGCAGAAGCTTATTGATACTATCACCTCAACATCAGGCTTTTCCCCCGACGGTGAAAGCTTTGCCTTCGGAGGTCCCTTCCCGAGAGATGACAAAACCTGCGGTGTGCATACAAACCTTCTTGGTGCCTTCATCGGCTCAGGCGCTATGAAATACATTGAAAAATTCAAAAAGATGGACATGGGAAAAAAGCTTTCCTTCAACTGGGCTGCTCTTTTCTTCTCCCCCTACTGGTTCTTCTACAGAAAGCTTATAAAGCCGGGTATTATCTTTATGACAATTTCCTTCTGTATAAGTATTATAAGCACACCCTATCTTCTTGAATTTATTGAAGCTGCTGAGCCTCTTATGGAAAAGTTTGCCGCAGCTACAACAGAAGCTGAGCTTAATGCTGTTATGGCACAGCTTCAGGAGGGATATCTCCCCGTAATTATTTTTATGGCGATTAATTTTGCGGTAAATCTTATTGCGGCATTTGTTGCAAATCCCCTTTATAAAAAGTATTGCGTTTCTTCAATAAAGGAAATCGAGGGTCTGCACGATCAGAAGGGCTCAATGGCTGTCCTTTTAAGAAAAGGCGGAGCTACTCCCCTTTACGCACTCCTTGCTCTTCTTGCAGAAAACATCATTTCATCACTTATAGGAATGCTTATGTGAATGCAGAATTGCGGGGTATACCCAGCAGGAAACAAAGTTTTCCCCGCCAAATGAATAAAAATTTACTCCCGACGAAAAATCGGGAGTTTTTTATAGCTACATACCTTAATAAAACAAGGGACGACCGATGGTCGCCCCTACACATATTAATTTTCAACCTGACAAAGTGGGTACGTTTCACCTTTTCATCTTTGCCGGGCGCAATTCTGTACTCTGCATTTCACCCTATGGGCTCAAAGTCCTCTGCACCGTGCTTACAAAGAGGACAGGTAAAGCCCTCAGGAAGAGCTTCTCCCTCATAAACATATCCGCAGATTTTGCATACATAGCCTTTTTTCTTCTGCGGCTGGGGCTTCGGCTTTACATTTGCATGATAATAAGCATATGTCATGCTTTCCTTATCGCTGAGCACCTTTGCCTCTGTCACACGGCAGACAAACATTGTATGAGTTTCAAAATCAACGGTGCTTTCTACCTCAAGAGAGAGAAAAGCATTTACAAAAAAGTTGAGATATGAAAGTCCGTTTTCACTCTTGGTAACACTCATTCCGTCCATTTTGTCCTTGTCTCTTCCGCTTGCAAAGCCGAACCATTCAAAAATACCGAAGGGGGCATCAACAGAAAGACAGTTGACATTGAGCTTGCCCGTTCTTTCAATCATTCCGTGAGTATAATTATCCTTGTTTACGGTTACTGCCACACGCTGAGGATTGCTGGTAAGCTGAACAACCGTATTTACTATACAGCCGTTTTCCTTTTCTCCTTCTTTTGTAGTAACAACATAAAGGCCGTAGCCGATTTTAAAAAGAGCAGTTGCATCTATCATATTATAAAACCTCCTTTTATATCAGTATATTACCACAAATATCCTTTTAAATAAATATGTTACGGATAATTTTTTGAAAAAACAGAGAAACCGTTGTATCGGCTTGAAGCTTTTACAACGGTTTTCATACTATGATTTTAAACCTTTTCCATTTCAACGGTAACACTGAAAAGGTCGCCGCTGATTTCTATATCAAGACTGCCATTCTGCAGAACACAGAAGTTTTCGGCAATAGAGAGTCCGAGTCCGTTACCCTCTGTTGTTCTTGACTGCTCACCTCTGACGAATCTCTCCTTAAGGTCAGCTGCAGAGATATTAAGAGGAGCTGCAGAAATATTTTTAAGGTTGATTACACCGGTGTTTTCCTTTTCGGAAAGAGTTATATATACTCTTGTATTTTCAAGTGCATACTTTCTGATATTTCCGAAGAGGTTTTCAAAGACTCTGTAAATGAGCTTACTGTCGGCTCTGACCGTTATATCCTTCTCGGGTACATCAAGTATAAGCTGAAGATTTTTTTCTTCAAAGCTTTCTTCAAATTCACCTATTATCTGATTTATAAGCTCCTTAAGGCTCACAGATATAAAATTGACGGGTATTGCACCTGCCGAGGCCTTTGACGCTTCAACAAGATCCTCAATAAGAATCTTAAGTCTGTTGCTCTTGTCACTGAGAACGTTCAGATAAGATACTGCTGTCTCGTCCTTTATATCACATTTCTTCAGAAGGTCAACGTAATTTATAATACTTGTAAGGGGTGTCTTAAGGTCATGTGATACATTGGTGATAAGCTCGGTTTTTGTTCTTTCCTGCTTTATAGCCTCACCCACTGCATCCTTAAGACCTTCGCTGAGACACTGAAGATTTTCTGCGGGAAGCATAAGATAATCGGGAAGAGCATTATAGTTTATCTCAACATCAAGATTTCCCTCACGCATTTCTTTTACGACAGAGAAAAGCTTATTGACTCCGCCCGTGAACCTTATACCTCTGTAGAGAATGTAAAGGTCGAAGAGGAAGAGTGCGGCTATAAATAATATGCTCCCAGTCTCTCCGTCTGCAACCCAGATGAGACTGAAGCCGGCTATAACAATATTAATCGCTATCACAATAAGTGTTCTTATAAACACTGTCTTTTCAAGCTCTTTTGTATAAAGGAACCTGTCTTTTATTCCTACTGATTTTCTTTTAACAAACGAGTAACCCTTCTTGCCGCCGAAAAACACTTTTTTAATAAGCCAGATAACACTTACATTTCCCCAGAAGCTTCTGTTTTTGATGTGTCTTGTAATGAACAGAGTGAGGTCAAGGAAAGCACCGGTAATTACCGCTGTAAGTATACCGATAAGACCGTACATAATATAGGTCTGTGAGGAATTGAAGAGAAGAGCAAGCACCGTATACATAAGGAAAGCTGCCCCTGAAATTATTCCGCCGTCAAAAAGAATTCTTATTTCGGTGAAGATTTTATCACCCTTCATAAGATATATTTCCTTACTGCCCTGAATTCTTCCTGCCTTTGAAATAAGGTATATAAAGCAAATCAGGAAAAGAACAACCAGAATGCCGCAAATGGCAAAGCAATTCTTTATTATTCTTTCAGCCATGGTAACTCTGCCGCCGATACCTGTAAAGCTGCAGGTTTCACTGTCACTGTTCTGATCTATTCCTACATAACATTCGTAATAACGAGCTGATGTTGTTTTACTGTAGGAAGGCATACTGTAAACGGCTGTAGTCGCTGCAACGGGAGCCGATATATCTCCGTACACAACGGAAACAGATGTAACCTCTCCGTTATCCACCATTGTTGTTGCCTCTGTCGCTACCGCAGGCAGAGTTGTTGTTTCGTAAATCTGCTCCACAGTGGGTTCGGTGTCATAACGATTTGTATAAAAATCATAGAAGGTATCGGTATAAAGCCTTCCGTCGTTAAGATATGTGTTTCCGTCGGCTGAATAAGTGTAAGTTCCGTATTCCGAAAAGACCTTCCTGATTTCAGCATCGTCAGACTTTGAGCTTAGAGAATCAATATTAGTATAGACATTTCCTTTATTGTCTCTTATAAAATACTTTGCTGAACCGTACTGTGTCTGTATCTGATTCTGAATATTCATATATGCCGCATAGAAGGATTTGTAATCGGGATAGTACTCCTCAAATTCTCTCTGATTGAGAATATTCGTCATCAGGACTTCGTCATTTACCTTAAAAGCATAATAGCCGGGTGTATATTCAGCGCGTATTTCTTCATCCTCATCACTCCAGTCCTTAATGACAATGTTTGAATTGTTGAAAAATACTGCATCATATTCTGATTCTTTGAATGACTTTTTTATGTCTTCAGGCACCACACCCTCATCATAATAAAAGGTGTCTTTTAGTATGGATTCATACTCTAAATAATCCGTCAGTCCCCAAAAGCCCTTTTCTATTATATTATCACTTGTTTCGGGAGCAAAGGTAAATCTGTTTACAATCTCTATATCCCCGGAAATTACTGCCGCAAGAAAATATGAAGACTGACTTGCCGAAGCTTTTATAAGATTCTCTTTTATCTTTTCAATTGTCTCTCTGTTTTCATCCTCTTCGGCTTTCTTTATGGCTTTGTAGACTTTTTCACTGCCGTCGCCGTAGTTTCTGATGCTATTACTGAGGAGACTTCCGAGAGTTGTGTACTCTGAAATGAAGGAGTCATAAAACCATATATTTTCTTCCAGACCGAAGATTCTGTTCTTAATCGCATCACTGCAGTTGTTCATTGAAAGGCCTGAATCTTCGGCAATTTCCAAAGATGAACACACCTGCAATGACATTGTCACCGTGCAGATAATACAAAGTATAACTGCAACTGTTTTTGTTACTATGAGTCGGTTAAATCTTTTCGATTCTGTATCCAATTCCCCACACCACCTTTAAATATTTCGGATTTTTTGTGTCGATTTCAATTTTTTCTCTTATTCTTCTTATGTGTACCGTCACGGTTTTTTCCGTAGAAAAGGCGTTTTCATTCCATACATTTTCGTATATCTGATTTGATGAAAGGGTTTTGTCCATATTAATCATAAGGTATTCTATGATTTTATATTCCGTTGCCGTAAGTCTGACCTCTTCACCGTCAACGGTTACCTTTTTAGCTTCAAGGTCAAGAGAAAGTCCGCCCGTAGTAATCACACTGTCCTTCTGCACTGCTCCGCCCAATGAGACATACCTTCTTATCTGAGACCTGACTCTGGCACAAAGCTCAAGAGGATAAAAGGGCTTTGTAACATAATCGTCACCACCGAATCCGAGACCTGCAATTTTATCTGTGTCTTCACTTTTAGCGGAAAGGAATATAATAGGTATATTGCTTTTCTCCCTTATTCTGAGCGTTGCATTGATTCCGTCCATAACGGGCATCATTATATCCATAATAATGCACTGAACCTCTTCTCTTTCAAGAACCTCAAGTGCCTGTATACCGTTACCTGCACTTACCGTTTCGTATCCTTCAGCCTTAAGATAAATTTCTATGGAGCGTACTATTGCTTCATCGTCATCACAAACCAGAACTCTGTACATTTTTCTCTCTCCTTTTCTTTGGTACGTCTATAGTCTACAACACTACAATTAAAAGTTACGAAAGTAATTATAACAGATTTATTACAATTTATAAAGGTGGTTTTTTACTCTTTCAGCTGATGTGAGAATAGGCGTTAAAAAATTTGTGCAAACTATTAAATATTTATACAAAATTAAAAAAACAGTTGAATTTTTTTTCTTTTTTCTGTATGATATATGATAGCGAAAAATTGATTTAAAAATCATATGTTTTTTGTTTTAAAAAAGCTGCGGTAAAACCGCATAATCTTAATAACAGGGGTGGTATTTTGAAAGTACAATTTACTGAAACAATTCTCCGCGACGCCAACCAGTCTCTGATTGCAACAAGAATGAGCTTCGACGAGTTCGAGCCCATTTTAGCCGAGCTTGATAAGGCAGGCTACTATTCTCTTGAATGCTGGGGCGGTGCAACCTTTGACTCTTGCCTTCGTTATCTTAATGAAGATCCGTGGGAAAGACTCAGAAAAATCCGTAAGGCTTGTCCCAACACAAAGCTTCAGATGCTTCTCAGAGGTCAGAATCTTCTCGGCTACAAGCATTATCCCGATGATGTTGTAAGAGCCTTCATCAGAAAATCTGTTGAAAACGGTATTGATATTATCCGTATTTTCGACGCTCTTAACGATCTTCGTAATATTGAGGTTGCCGTTGATGAAACACTTAAATGCGGTGCTCATCCCTCAGGCACAATCTGTTACACGCTTTCTCCTATCCACAATCTTGAAAACTACGTTCAGCTTGCAGTAGATATGGAAAAGATGGGTGTGAAATCAATCTGCATCAAGGATATGGCAGGTATTATGGGACCTCAGGAGGCTTATGACCTTGTAAAAGCACTCAAGGCTGCTGTAAAGCTTCCCGTTGTTGTTCATACTCACTCAACAACAGGTCTCGGCGCTCTCACTCTTCAGAAGGCAGTTGAGGCAGGCGCTGATGTAATTGATACAGCTATCTCCTGTTTCTCAGGCGGTACATCACAGCCTCCGACGGAAACTCTTGTCTATGCTCTCAGACAGCAGGGCTATGATATAGACGTAAATATGGATTCACTTAAGAAAATCAACGATTTCTTCAAGCCTGTAAGAGCAAAGGCTCTCGAAAGCGGTCTTCTCAATCCCGTTGTTCTTGCAACAGATACAGACGCACTTCTTTATCAGGTACCCGGCGGTATGCTTTCAAACCTTGTTGCTCAGCTTACGGCAGCAGGCAAGCTTGATAAGTTTGAAGAAGTTCTTCTTGAAGTACCCAGAGTAAGAAAAGACCTTGGTTATCCTCCCCTTGTTACTCCTCTGAGTCAGATGGTTGGTGTTCAGGCAACATCAAACGTTCTTGCCGGTGAAAGATACAAGAATATCTCAAAGGAAATCAGAAACTACTTCTTCGGCTTCTACGGTAAAGCTCCCGGTGAAGTGGATAAGGAGCTTGCAGATAAGATTCTCGGTGACGAAAAACCCGTTACCTGCCGTTTTGCAGATACTCTCGAGCCCTATTTTGAAAAGGCTAAGGCTGAAATCGGTGATAAGGCAAAGAGTGACGAGGACGTTCTTTCATATATTGCTTTCCCGACTCAGGCAGAAGCTTTCTTTGACAAGAGAGAGGAAAAAGCAAGAAACACCTTTAAGTACACTATCAGAGAAGTATAAGGAGGCGGCCTGAATGTTTTTAGAAATGAAAATGCCCTTTACTGAAGCTCTTATGGTTTCCTTAATCGGCCTTGTTACAGTTGTTGTAATCCTTGCAGTGATTGCTGTTCTTATCATTATGATTTCAAAGGCTATCAGAGGTCTTGAAGCATCTCTCAGTAAAAAAAGCAAGGCTGCACCGGCTGCAGCAGCACCTGTACCCGCCGGCACACCTATGCCTGCAGGAATGATGCAGGGTGACGTTGAGCTCATTGATACAGATGAAAAAACTGCAGCTGTTATTATGGCTATCGTTTCCGATAAAAGCGGTATCCCGCTTAACAGACTCAGCTTCAAATCGATCAGATTAATGGAGGATAATAAATAATGAAATACGTAGTTACATTAAACGGAAAAAATTATGAGGTTGAAGTAACAGAAACCGATGCTGTTCTTCTTAATGTAAGTGATGCTGTCGCTCCCGTAGCAGCACCCGTGGCTGCACCCGCACCCGTAGCAGCACCTGCAGCAGCCGCTGCGCCCTCAGCAGCAGGTACAAACGTACCCTCACCTATGCCCGGAACAATCCTCAGCGTAAACGTTACTGCAGGACAGACAGTCAAAGCAGGTGACGTTCTCCTTGTTCTTGAAGCTATGAAAATGGAAAATGATATAGTTGCTCCCTGCGACGGTACCGTAAAGCAGTTACTCGTTCAGAAGGGCTCAACAGTAAACACTGACGACGTTCTCGTTGTTATCTGATTTCCCCAGTATAAACGAAAGGAGTTTTAACTCAAATGGAAATGATTAAAGATGTCCTTATCGGACTGTGGGAATCATCAGGTGTTGCAGCACTTTTTGCAGACGGAGTTTTCCTCTGGCAGAATCTTGTTATGATTCTTGTTGCATGTGTTCTTCTTTACTTTGCAATCGGAAAAAAGTGCGAACCCTTACTTCTTGTTCCCATCGCTTTCGGTATTCTTCTTGCTAACCTTCCCGGTGCCGGTCTTATGGATGACCCGACAGGCATGATGGATACCTCAAACATAGTAGAAGGCGCACACTGGTATGACTCGGGTGTTCTCAGACTCATCTATGCAGGTGTTAAATCGAGTATCTTCCCTTGTCTTATCTTCCTCGGCGTCGGCTGTATGACCGACTTCGGTCCCCTTCTTTCAAACCCTGTTTCTCTCCTTCTCGGTGCAGCTGCTCAGCTTGGTATTTACGTTGCATTCCTTATTGCTATTGTTCTCGGCTTTACTCCTCAGGAGGCAGCTTCAATCGCAATCATCGGCGGTGCAGACGGCCCTACGGCAATTTTTCTTACCGGTAAGCTTGCTTCTCACCTTTTAGGTCCCATCGCTGTTGCCGCATATTCATATATGGCTCTTATTCCCTTCATTCAGCCTCCCATTATGAAGGCTCTTACAACAGAAAAAGAGCGTAAGGTTGAAATGAAACAGCTCCGCAAGGTTTCAAAGGTTGAAAAGATTGTATTCCCCGTTGTTGTTCTTATTATCTGTGCATTCATTCTCCCCTCTGTTGCACCTCTTCTCGGTTTCCTTATGCTCGGTAACCTCTTCAAGGAAAGCGGTGTTGTTGACAGACTTTCAGATACAGCACAGAATGCTCTTATGAACATCGTTACAATTATGCTCGGTCTTACCGTCGGCGCAACAACAAACGGTCAGACCTTCCTCAAGGCAGAAACACTCAAGATTGTTGTTCTCGGTCTTATTGCATTCTGCTTCTCAACCGTCGGCGGTCTTCTCCTCGGTAAGCTTCTCTACGTTATTACCGGCGGAAAGGTTAACCCCCTCATCGGTTCAGCAGGTGTTTCAGCAGTTCCTATGGCTGCCCGTGTTTCACAGAACGAAGGCAGAAAGTACAATCCTACCAACTTCCTTCTTATGCATGCTATGGGCCCCAACGTTGCAGGTGTTATCGGTTCAGCAGTTGCTGCCGGCTTCCTTCTTGCAATGTTCGGCTAAGATATAACTCACAGAACAAAAGCCAAAAAAATCAACTCCCGATTCAATCGAATCGGGAGTCTTTTTTTCATTCACATAAATAAAGCTTGCAAGCTGATATACTTATATATATCCGCCGTCAACAGATATAACCTGACCGGTAATAAATTCGCCCTCATCGGAGGCTAAAAATCTTACAAGTCCTGCAACATCCTTTCCTGTGCCGGCTCTTCCGACGGGTGTTGCCTCAATTATCTCTTTTACTGCTTCACTGTCGAGGCTGCCGTTCATCTTTGTATCAATAAAGCCCGGAGCAACACAGTTTACGGTAATTCCCGAAGGCCCCACCTCTTTTGCAAGAGCCTTTGTAAAGCCGATAAGTGCAGACTTTGATGCACTGTAGTGAACCTCACAGGAGGCACCGGCAATTCCCCACATAGATGAAATATTGATTATTCTTCCCCACTTACCTTTTATCATTGCGGGAAGAATTTCTTTTGTAAGAGAAAGTGCACTCATAAGATTTATATCAAAAATTTCTTTTACTTTTTTATCGTCAGTAAGCTGAAAAAGATTCTGATAAGCTATACCTGCATTATTCACAAGTATATCGACCTTACCGAAAGCCTCTGTTACCTCTGCTGCCAGAGCTCTGACCTCTTCTTCCTTTGTAAAGTCACATTTAAAAGGAAGAGCCTTCACTCCGTATTCCTTTGTGAGCTCAGCACAGAGATTTTTTGCTTTTTCCTTTGAAGAGGAATAATGAACGGCAACACAGAGTCCCTCTTTTGCAAAAGCACGGCAGACCGCTTCACCTATACCTCCCGTCCCGCCGGTTACAAGAACTGTTCTGTTCATCTTATCACCTCTTACTTACCTACACAGAACTGTGCAAATACTTCGTTTACAACGCTTTCCTTTGCCTTTTCACCTGTAAGTGAAAGAAGGGCATCTATTGCGTTATCTATACATACATTAATTGCGTCCATTGTAATTCCCATTTCAATAGCTTCAATGGCTTCGCCGATTGCAGATACAGCTTCAAGGGCATTTTTTCTCTGTCTCTCAGTTGCAAGCATAGCCTGAGACGTATCAACCTTATCTGTACCGAGAGCCTTTTCGATTGCCACAGCAAGCTCTTCTTCACCTTCATGAGTTTCGGCGCTGATAAAGACTGTATTTCTGAGAACAGAACAGATATATTCCGTATCCGCTTTTGAGGGAAGGTCGGTTTTATTGATAATTCCGATAACATCTCTTCCCTTGCAAAGGTCAAGAATTTCTCTGTCACTGCTGTCGAGTGCAGATGAGCCGTCAAAAACTGCAAGAATGAGACTTGCTCTTTCAATTTTTGTCTTTGCAAGGTCAACGCCTATGCTTTCGACAACATCGTCACTTTCTCTTATACCTGCCGTGTCTGCAAGGCGCAGAAGCACACTGCCCACTCTGACCGTTTCTTCAACTACGTCTCTTGTTGTTCCGGCAATGTCCGTAACAATTGAACGGCTGAAGCCTGAAAGCATATTCATAAGAGCAGATTTACCTACATTGGGCTTGCCGATAATTGCCGTTTCCACACCGGTAGTAATAGCCTTACCTGCATCGAATTTATCAAGAAGTACAGTAAGCTGCTTTTTTACACTGATAAGATTTTCGTGAAGAAAATCAAAATCAAGCTCAGGAATTTCATCGTCGGGATAATCCACCCAGGCAGACATATGTGCCGCTGAGGAAACAAGGACAGCGCAGAGCTCACTGATTTTTCTTGAAAGAGCACCGTCAAGAGCTGTTAATGCAGCTCTCATTCCGCCTTCACCCTGTGCACCGATAAGTGCCATTACCGCCTCTGCCTCTGAAAGATCCATTTTTCCGTTGAGAAAGGCTCTCTTTGTGAATTCACCCGCTTCGGCAGGTCTTGCACCGGCTTCAAGAACGGCACGAAGAACCTGCTTGGTCACATAGACACCGCCGTGACAGGATATTTCAACGGTATCCTCACCGGTATAGCTTTTAGGCGCTCTGTAAACCAGAGCAACAGCTTCATCAATAACCTGACCGTTCATATATACTTTTCCGTGAGCAGCTCTGTAGCCCTTTAGGCAGGAAAGAGCCTTTCCCGAGGTTGCTCTGAAGATTCTGTCGGCTGTCTCAACGGCATTTTCACCGCTGATTCTTATAACACCGATTCCGCCTGCCGCAAGAGGCGTTGATACAGCGGCTATAGTATCTGACATAGATAAGCTCCTTAGTGTTGATTATGGAAATTATATACTATTAGTCTCTTTTTTGCAAGAGATAAATCTCTTTATAACAAAAGCAGCGCCCGACACTTCAGGCATCGGGCACCGTATAAATATTATTATTTCATCATTCTTCTGATTACTGCTTCGCAATCAGCATATTCCATAACTCTGGGAACGGGATAAAGAGGATTGCCTTCCTTGAGAGCTCTCTTTACGATAGTAGGAATATCCTTTTCCTGAATCATATCGAATCCGTCGGGGATATTCATATTCTTGTTGAGAGTCTTGATAGCTTCAATGAAAGCTTCTGCCTTTTCCTTGTTTGTACCGTCAGTCTTTACACCTGCGATTTCAGCAAGCTTTGCAAGACGTGCGTGTGCAGATTCACCGTAATATTCAAGAACATAAGGAAGAATAATTGCATTTGCAAGACCGTGAGGAACATTATAAAGACCGCCGAGATTATGTGCAATTGCGTGAACATAACCTACATAAGCTCTTGTGAATGCCTGACCTGCGTAGAAGGAAGCCCAGAGCATTGCATCTCTTGCTTCGATATCCTTGCCGTCCTTATATACTCTTTCGATGTTTTCGAAAATCATCTTTGTTGCCTTCTCAGCATAAGCCTCAGTTGACTTAACGTTACTCTTACCGATATAAGCCTCAACAGCGTGAGTGAGAGCATCCATACCTGTAGTTGAAGTAATGTGAGGAGGAAGACCTACTGTAAGCTCAGGGTCCATAACAGCAAACTTGGGACGAAGATAGGGGTCGTTAATAGCGTTCTTTTCGTGAGTTTCGGGGTCAGTAACAACAGCTGCGAGAGTTGTTTCTGGGCCGGTACCTGCAGTTGTGGGAACTGCGAATAAGGGAGGAAGTCGGCGGATAACTCTTAAAACACCGCGCATATTTCTTACTGAAATAAAGGGGTTGGAAATTCTTGCAGCTGCAGCCTTTGCACAGTCCATAGGTGAACCGCCGCCGAAAGCAACAACACCTTCGCAGTTGTTATCAAGATAGAGCTGTCTTGCTTCTTCGATGTTGGGGATTGTGGGGTTGGGCTGTGTGCCGTCATAAAGCACGTACTCAACACCTGCCTTATCCATTTCCTCAAAAAGAGAATTGAGAAGACCGATACCCATAAGTCCCTTATCGGTAACTATAAGCACCTTCTTAAGACCCTTGCTCTTGATGAACTCGGGAAGCTTACGGATAGCTCCGGGTCCCTTGAGAAACTCAGGCTCATCCCAGTTGAATGTGCGTTCAACTGTTTTGAATGTAAGCTGATAAGCTCTGTAGTAAGCCATTTTAACTTTATTCATTGTTAATCATCCTTTCAAAAGTTTTCTTCTTGTACCTTATATTACTATGAAATTGTAACTATTTCAAGAAGTTAGGGAAATTTTTTAAAAGAAAATGAGCTGTCATAGTGACAGCTCACCCTTTTCTGATTATATTACACCGATTTTACGGCAGATTTCCTCTTTATAGGCTATAAATTCCTTACTCAGAGGATTTCTCTTTTCTTTCTCTTCCCCGAGGCTGATTAAGATTTCATCGGTTATCTGTCCCGGTCTGCCCGAAAGAATATAAATTCTGTCTGATAGAAGAATTGCTTCGTCAATATCGTGAGTTACAAAAAGCGTCGACAGCTTAAGCTCCTTCATAATAGAAAGATACCATAAATGAATTGAGCTTTTGGTTATACTGTCAAGAGCGCTGAAGGGCTCATCAAGAAGAGCTACTCTGTCCGAAGAAAGATAGGTTCTCAGAAAAGCCACTCTCTGCCTCATACCGCCCGAAAGCTGATGAGGGTATTTTTTCTCTGTTCCCTCAAGACCGAACGCAGAGAAATATTTCACAGCCTTTTCTCTTGCCTCTTTTCTTTTCATACCCTTTATCACAAGAGGCAGGCAGGCATTGTCAATAACGGTGTAATGGGGCAGAAGCAGATCTCTCTGAAGCATATAGCTGATTTTTCCTGCCTTGCCCGTTATATTCTCACCGTCAAGAAAAACCTTACCTTCATCGGGAGAATTTATTCCCGAAAGCACATTGAAGAGTGTTGTTTTACCTGCACCGCTGACACCTAAAAGAGAAACAGTCTCACCCTCATTGAGTGTCAAAGAAATATTTTTTATAACATCGGTACCGTCATATCTCACGGTTATGTTTTCTGCCCTCAGACAGCCCATTTAAATCACTCCAGATAATCATTTGAAAAACCGCAGCCGGTAATATCCTTTTCCACAAGTCCTTTTTCATAAAGCCAGGAATAAAAACCGTTCCATCTTTCAGAGTCAATATATCCCCATTTTTCACTGTCGGCAATATACTGCGCAGATATCCATTTCTGACTTTCTGTTACAAGGTCAAGGGAATCGGAAAGAGAGCCCGTTGTATCACCCTTTACAAGAATTGAGGCTGCAGCCTCGGGATTTTCAATTGCATACTCATATCCTCTTGCCGTTGCTCTGAGAAAAGCTTTTGCTGTTTCCGGTGAGGAGGAAAGAAAGTCATCGTTAGCTATAATTACAGGTGTGTAATAATCAAAAACTCCGTCAATATCAATAAAATCAAAATAGTCGAAGTCGAGTCCTGCCATTTCACAGGCAATACCTGCCCATGCATAATAAATCCATATTGCATCCGTATCACCGTTTCTGAGAGCCTCGGCTTCATTGGTCACAACGTTGGGAATTATTTCAAGACTACCGTAATCAGCACCGCTTTTTTCCATAATGTGCTCGACCATTTTAAGCTCGATAGGAGAATTCCAGGTAGAATATCTCTTTCCCTCAAGACCCTTGGGTGTATCTGCACCCTCACCCTTACGGGAAATAATTCCCGATGTGTTGTGCTGAAGTATTGCCGCAACAGAGGTTACACCAAGAGGCTCATCAAGAGCAAAAGCAGCGGCAAGGGAATCCTGGAAGGAAATACCGAACTGTGCCTGACCTGATGCAGTCATAAGCTCAGCTCCGTCCTCGGGAGGCTGAACAATTGTTACAGATATACCTTCTTCCTCATAGTAGCCGAGACTGTCGGCAACATAAAAGCCCGTGTGGTTGGTGTTGGGTGTCCAGTCAAGACAGAGAACAACATCAGTAAGGTCAGACTCTGTGTTACCGCCGCAGGCAGCAAGGCAGAACAACATAATAAAAGCCAGAACAACAGCTGTAAATTTTTTCATTTCAAAAATCCTTTCTGTATAAAGGAGAGTCTTATTTGTTTCTGCTTCTCTTATGAGGCATAGAAAGCCACTTCAGAAGAGCAACAAGGGCCATAAGCATAAGTGAAACCAGAGAAACAAGAATTATTACGGCAAACATTTTATCAAAGGCATATGCCTTCTTTACTCTTGTCATATAAACGCCGAGACCCTCAAAGCCACCGAGCCATTCGGAAATAACGGCACCTACCACTGCATAGGAGGCAGAAACCTTAAGTCCCGAAAAGAACTGCTCAAGAGCTGACGGGAATTTTATATGTCTGAAAATCTTAAGCCTTCCCGCACCCATACTGCGAAGCAGATTGATCTCTTCCTCGGAAACACTTCTGAAGCCGTCAAGAAGAGATACGGTTATAGGGAAAAAGGTTGTTATTACCACAAGAGTTATTTTCGGTGCCATTGAAAATCCCATCCATAAAACAAGCACGGGAGCAATTGCAATTGTCGGTACAGTCTGAGTAATGACAAGAATCGGATACATAGCCTTATATAAAAAGCTGAATCTGTCCATAAGTACGGCAAATAAAAAGCCTGCTAAGGTACCTATGATAAGACCGTATACTGCTTCCTGAAGAGTTACCGCTGCATGGGACATAAGAACGGGAAGCTCACTGAAAAAAGCCTTTACCACCTGAACGGGTGACGGAAGCATATAAGCGGGAATAAGTCCGCCCTCACTTACCAAAAGCCAGATTGCACCTATAAAAACAACAGATATTACGGGTGCTGCTTTATTTGTGATATTTTGAAACTTTTTTGTCAATGGTCAGAACACCGCCCTTCGGTTTATATACGGTTTTTATATATGCAGATACTTCAGGTGCTCCTGCCTCCACTGCAATCTTACTGCATCCGGAAACAATCTCCATTATCTCGTCATAGCTTTCGCCTTCTATTGTCGTTTCAAAGGGACCTACATAAAAATTAAGACCCTTTGATGCAATATATGCAATCACCTCGTCTACGATTCTGACAAGCTCCTCATCGTTTTCTGCTTTGGGTAAAATCTGAATTGCCGCACTTACTGTCATAAAGACATCTCCTCTTAAATTATAATTTTACATCAGAATACACAGGTCTGATTTTAAAATGGGTATTGTATCCGCCGGCAGAATACAAAAAACACCACCACAAAAATCTGTGATGGTGCTGAAATTCTTTATCTCTTACTTACCTACGTCGGTATTATCCGCATCAGGTTATGGGTATAATCTCAGCCGATTAAAAATCAGCACCCCCAGTAATATTCAGATGTCAAACGGATTATAACACCCGTAAGCTATATTGTCAAGAGTTATTTAAGATTAGAGGGATTTGTTTCAATTGAAATCTCCGTAAGGCTTTCCGAAGAGGCAAGGCTTTGTACAGCCTTTTTGTAACGGGTAAAGTCAACTACGGAAATATCCGTACTGAAGTGCTTTATCATTGAGTTGAAGCTTTTATCGAGCACACTCTCATCA
Source organism: Acutalibacteraceae bacterium (assembly GCA_045649935.1). GTDB lineage: Bacteria > Bacillota > Clostridia > Oscillospirales > Acutalibacteraceae > UBA6857. The sequence continues at coordinate 58,800 of JAZRQQ010000075.1, forward strand.
AAAGAATCAAACATTTTCTTGCCGTAAATTATCATCGTCTCTATAAGCTTTTCGGGCATAGTTTCAAAATTTCTGCACAGATACATAAAATACTTGAGCATCATATCTGCAGAAAGAGACTGTACACCCTTTTCGATTATAAAGGGTATACCGAGATAGGTGTAGCTTACCTTCTTTTCTATATTCAGAGGGATTTCACCTGTTTTTTTCATAAAGCCGATAAAATCTTCTCCGTCACCGATAATATATCTTTCGATTTTTATATCTGCGTACTCACTTACTGCCCATACAAGCTCGGTAATACCGCCGTTTTCAAGATGCTCCTGCATAGTACCGTCAAAGCCGTTGACATTACTTTTTACCGTATCCTTAAGAAAAGATATGCTTACCTTTTTCTCTTTTGAATCAAGACGGATAAGTGAAATAAGCTCTATGTTTTCGTTTCCGTCCTCAGTAAGAACAAGAAGGAAATTTCCGAGAAGCTCTTCAGAGGTCGCCTCCACCGTTTCGGCATAGGTGTTTTCGCCCTCAGAGGTCTGAGGTGTCTTATCTTTATTTTCACTTATGACAGTAAAAACGGAAAAAGAGCCGATTAAAACTATTATCACAGCAAAAGCAATTATTATAAATCTTCTGCTGGGTGTTTTATTGAGAAAAGAAAGCCCGTTTATTTTTTCAAAGGCTTCTTTGATTTTATCTGTAATAATATTTATTTTGTCCATATATGTCCTCCGGGGAAAAGAAAAAGTGATTCCCCTGCTGATATTTATATTTATTATAAGCTGAGCAGTTATGTTATGTTGATGGGTTAATTTTACCACAACCCGGTTATCAAGTCAATCGGGAAATTGTGTACAATAAAGCACTCCGGCATAAGCCGGAGCGTCCGTATCATTATTTCATATCCTGCCAGATTTTGCCCTGAGGCTGGGGAGGGTCGGCTGACTTATCGGGTGTAGGTAAAACCTGACCCTTCAGCTGATACTTCTGCTTCTGTTTGTTATTCTTTTTGTTCATTTTTTCTTTTGCCATAGCTTTTCTCCTTAAAATTAGTACAGAAAATCTTTCTCTGTAAAAATATTATAACCCTGATAATCAAAAATATCAGAAGGATAAAAAGGCAAAAAAAATCCGAACATTTCTGTTCGGAAGTGGTGACCCGGACGAGAATCGAACTCGTGTTACCGCCGTGAAAGGGCGGTGTCTTAACCGCTTGACCACCGGGCCTTATATATAAAAGAGGAGGACACGTTATCCTGACTCTTTATTTTTAAAATTGGTAGCGGCAGTGGGATTTGAACCTACGACACTCCGGGTATGAACCGAATGCTCTAGCCAACTGAGCTATACCGCCACATCAATTGCGTACTCACAACGCTTGAATAATATATCATAAGACTTTTCTTTTGTCAATACTTTTTCTGAAATTTTTTCAAAAATATTTTTTTACCCTTTTTTTCGTTTATTCACAAAAAAATCTGACAATATTTTCCCGCATTCCTCTTCCATATATCCGCCTAGAGTCTGCACCTTATGATTGAAGCCTTTTTCACTAAAATTATCTGCAGAGCCGAAGCATCCCGCCTTTTCGTCATAAGCGCCGAAAATCACTCTTGAGATACGTGAGTTTATAATAGCTCCCGCACACATAGGACAAGGCTCAAGGGTAACATACATAGTTGTATTTTCGAGCCTCCAGGAGGAAAGTCTCTTGCAGGCATCATCAATAGCACAGATTTCTGCGTGAAGCAGTGCATTTTTATCCTGCTCTCTGCGGTTATAGCCTGTTCCTATTATTTCTCCGTCACGGACAATTACTGCCCCGACGGGCACGTCGCCCTTTTCCCCTGCTTTTTCAGCAAGGGAAAGAGCTATATTCATATAATCTCTGTCTTTCATTTTTACCATCCGAATTCAACATAGGTTGATGTTACATATAACATTATAAGAATTGCAATAATCATAGGTATATTAAAGAAATATGCCGTAAGCTTCTCGGAAAGACTCAGTACACTCTGATTTCTGTGAAGCTTTTTATCTTTGTTGTTGATAACGAAAATAATACTGCAGATAATTCCTATAAAGCTGATTCCGTAAACGGCAACAGTATAAAGAATTGCACCTGTCTCCTGCCCCTGAAGCTCAATGATGTAAGCAGAGCAAAGAGAAATAAAATTGTTTATCATATGGATAAAAATACCCGTCCATAGAGATCCCGTCTTTACGGTAAAATAGCCGATTGCTGCGCCGGCAATAAGTGCAAATGGAGACTGAACAAGATTCCCGTGCATAACTGCAAAGATAACAGCTGTTATACCTACAGCAAAGCTGTCACCGTATTTTTCTCTTATATGGCCGAGCACATATCCTCTCAGAGCAAGCTCCTCAGCCATAGCAGCAACAACAACCGTTCTTACAAAGGTCAGAAATACACCTGCACCGTCTGTGGGTAAGGGTATATCGGGAGAAGTAAGATTGAAGCCGAAAAGAGAGGCAATTGCTATAAACAAAGAAGAAATTATATTCGCTGCCATACATATGCCTGCACCGGAAATGACGGCAAGAATAAGGGAGCCTCTGCTCACTCTTCTTTCGAAAACAAGAGGCTCTTTTACAGCGGAATACTTCCTCATAGCAAAAGACAGAAGCATAAAGGGCAGAAGTACACCGGCAAAAGAGAGAATTATATCCGTTCCTATCTGAAAATAGGTATTGCTGCTGTAGTTATCCCACAGACCGACGAGCTGAAGAAAAAGAGAAATAACATTCTGAATAAGAACATAGAGACACACACCGATACCGCAGAATGTTCCCAGGCGCTTAAGAGCCTTTCGCTCCGTCTCTTTTCTTATGAAATAATCGGGAGTTATATTCACATTATAAAAGCCGTTCATAAAAATATCCTTTCCTGATATAAAGTCTGCTGTTAATAAATAAGGGGAACGTATCACCGTCCCCCTCTTAAAATCAGATTAGTCCTCGACTTTTTCCGACGAGCCTTCCCTCTTTGCAGTTTTCTGAGAAGCATCAATACCCTCTGTGCTTGAAGGAATGAAAAGAATCTTGAAGGTCATAAGCATCAGTCTGAAATCCTCTAACAAGGACTGATTAGCAATATACATAAGGTCCATCTGCACCTTATCGTAAGGCGGTGTATTATACTTGCCGTAAACCTGAGCATAACCGGTAAGACCTGCCTTTACCTGTAATCTGAGTGCAAACTCAGGCATATCCTTTTCATATTCGGCAGCAATTTCCGGTCTTTCGGGTCTGGGACCTACGAAGGACATATCACCCTTAAGAATATTGAAAAGCTGAGGAAGCTCATCAAGACGGAATTTTCTGATTATTCTGCCGACGGGAGTAATTCTGTCATCATCCTCGCTTGCAAGTCTTGCGACACCGTCTTTTTCTGCATTCTGCACCATACTTCTGAATTTCAGAACCTCAAACTTTTTGCCGTTGACCGTAAGGCGTGTCTGTCGGTAAAAGGCATCGCCGCCGTCATAGGATCTGATAGCAATAGCCGTAGCTGCCATAATGGGTGAAGAAATAATAATAGCAATAAGGGAGAGAATAATATCTGCCGCCCTTTTCATAATACGGTAAACAAGGTTGGAGTCGTCAGCTCTCTTACAGCGGTAAACAGGAACGTTCATAAGCTGAATAGTTCTGCCGCCTCTTATGATAGTGTCGGATATCTTCGGCTTCACATAAGCTATTTTACCCTCTGCTATACAGAATTTTACTACCTCGTTTCTGTATTCCGAAGGAACACCGCAAAGAAATACTGCATTTACAGTTCTGAGCTTTTCAAGAAGCTCGGGAAGCGGAGTTTTATCACAGTTATAGGTGTGTACAACATTGAATCTCTTGTCCATACTTCTTATACCCTTAAGGGAGAGGTATGAATCAACGTTACCGAAAACAACAACGGTTGTTCTTGGTGCATGAAGCTTGAAATACAAAAAGTCTACAAGATAACACCACAACGCCGCAAATATTGCAAAAGCAATAAAAAGGAATATAAAGGGCAGCGGTGATACAAGCTTATAACTGAGAAGGGAGAAAACAACGTAGCAGACACCCTGTAAGAAGCCTACTGCAATAACCTGGGAGAAGATAAGATCCCACACCGGTGAGGTGCCTACCTGAAAGCCTCCGTAGGTTTTTACAAAGAAAATATATACCGCCATAAACAGCGCCGCAAGAAGATAGTTACCAAGTCGGAAGAAGGGCGTAGGAATATAGGGGTTATAATTATTGAGCCATATAAAATACATGCTTCCGCTGAAAATCAGGGTAATAGCTATCTTAAAGGAATAAAGAATAAGCTTTTCTTTTATATATTTATTTTTATTCATAAACATCCCTCAGAAATTTAACGATAAATTTATACAAGTACATTGTATGAAGAATACTTTATTTTAAACTTAAATCCTGTTTCTGCGTTTATAATAGCATAAACTTCCTCTTATGTAAAGTCAAAAATAAATTATCTGTCCCTTACACACACGGCGGAAGATCTTTTTAAGGCTTCCGAGAAGGTTATTATTGCTTTTTTTTGACAAATTTGCTATATTTATATAGTATATTTATTACAGAGTGCTATAAATTAGCTCTTACTCTTGAAATTTAGTTATTTTTAGTATAAAATAACTACATTATTATAAAAAAACGCAATTTTTCATATGTTCGATTGGAGGATTTGTATGAATTATTCACTTACAAAGAAGCAAGCAAAGGAACTTATTTCCGGCAAGCTTTCTCACTATTTCGGTGTCTCCGTTGACGAAGCTACCGATGAACAGTATTACAAGGCTGTTGCTCTTATCGTAAGAGATCTTATGCACGAGGGTGTGCGTGATTTCAGAGCAGATAAGGGAAACAGAGATTCTAAGAAAATTTATTATCTCAGCATGGAATTCCTTATGGGCCGTTCTCTCAAGAACAACCTTTACAACCTTAACCTTACAAAGGTTTTTGAAGCAGCTCTCAAGGATATGGGCATAAAGCTTGAAAAGCTCTATGACTGTGAGCCCGACGCAGGTCTTGGTAACGGCGGTCTCGGCAGACTTGCTGCCTGCTATCTTGACGGTCTTGCAACCCAGGGCTACTACGGTATGGGCTACAGTATTGTTTATGAATGCCGTATCTTCAAGCAGAAGCTTGTTGACGGCTGGCAGACAGAGCTTCCCGACTTCTGGCTTCCCGGCGGTGAGGTATGGCTCAGACCGAAGGAAAAGGATACCGTTACCGTTCGCTTCGGCGGTGAGGTTGTCGACCATTGGGATAACCACTATCACGGTGTAGAATACAGAAACACAAGCGATATAATTGCTGTTCCCTATGATATGTTTGTCAGCGGTAAGGACGGCAAGGGTATTTCTATTCTCCGTCTCTGGAAGAGTAAGGCTCCCTCTCTTGATATGAGACTCTTTGACCAGGGTCAGTATATGAAGGCTATGGAGCAGCAGGCTATGGCTGAGGTTATCAGCAAGATTCTCTACCCCTCTGACGGTCATGCAGAAGGTAAGAGCCTTCGTCTTAAGCAGCAGTATTTCCTTGTTTCTGCTTCAACACAGGATATAGTAAGCAGACATCTGCGTCACTACGGCACAATGGAAAACTTTGCTGAAAAGAACGCAATCCACATCAATGACACTCATCCCACTCTTTCTATCCCCGAGCTTATGAGAATTCTTCTCGACGAATGCGGATACGGCTGGGACGATGCATGGAATATTGTTACAAAGGCAGCAGCTTACACTAACCACACGGTTATGAAGGAAGCACTTGAATGCTGGCATGAGGATCTTGTAAGATCTCTTCTCCCCAGAATTTATCAGATTATCAAGGAAATTGACAACAGATACCGTGCACACATCTGGGAAATGACTCACGATGCAGGCAAGGTAGAAGAAATGGCAGTTATTTCAAACGGCGTTGTAAAGATGGCTAACCTCTGTGTTGCTGCCTGCCACAGCGTAAACGGTGTTTCTGCTCTTCACAGTCAGATTCTTAAGGATACCGTATTCAACGAATACTACAAGCTCACTCCCGACAAGTTCAAGAATGTAACCAACGGTATTGCTCACCGCAGATGGCTCTGCCAGGCAAACCCCGCTCTTACATCATACATCTCCGAGCTTATCGGTGACGGCTTTATCTATAATGCAGATGAGCTCGAAAAGCTCAGAAGCTTTGCAAAGGATAAGAAGGTTCTTGACGAAATCGGTAAAATCAAGCTCAGCAACAAAAAGGCTTTTGCTGCTCTTGTAAAGAAGAACACCGGTATCGAGCTTGATCCCAATTCAATCTTCGACGTTCAGGTAAAGAGACTTCACGAGTACAAGCGTCAGCACCTCAATGCTCTTCAGATTATTGCAAGATATCTTGAAATCAAGGATAATCCTGACGGTGATTATGTTCCTCACACATATATCTTCGGTGCAAAGGCTGCTTCAGGCTACTTTGTTGCTAAGAAGATTATCTCTCTTATCTGCGCTCTTGCAGACCTTATCAATAACGACCCCGATATGAAGGGCAGACTTAAGGTTGTATATCTTGAGGATTACAACGTAACAATGGCTGAAAGACTTATGCCCGCAGCAGACATCAGTGAACAGATTTCTCTTGCAGGTACAGAAGCCAGCGGTACAGGTAATATGAAGCTTATGATAAACGGTGCTCTCACTCTCGGTACACTCGACGGTGCAAACGTTGAAATTCACGAAGCAGTAGGCAGTGAAAATATGTTCCTCTTCGGTATGACAACACCCGACGTAAATGAGCTTCAGAGAACAGGCTATCAGCCTATGAACTACTATAACAACAATGCCGAGCTCAAGAGAGTCATTGACTTTATCCAGAAGGGCATTAACGGTAAGCAGTTCCCCGAAATCGGCAACACAATCATTCACCACGATCCCTATATGGTTCTTGCTGACTTTGCTGATTACAGAGCAAAGCAGAAGGCTATTGATGAGGTATGGAAGAACAGAGACCGCTGGAACAGTATGTCTCTTATGAATATTGCCGGTGCAGGCAGATTTGCAGCTGACAGAGCTATCAACGACTATGCCCGTGATATCTGGCACACAAAGCCCGTAAGATAAGATGTATAATACAGTTATATTTGACCTTGACGGCACTCTTCTTGATACCCTTACGGATCTAAGAAATGCAGTAAATTTCTCCCTGAGGAAATTCGGCTTTCCCGAAAGAACAACCGACGAAATACGTTCATTTATCGGAAACGGCGTAGTTAAGCTTATGGAACGCTCAACACCCGACGGAACTGACGAAAAAACTCAGGAAGAAAGCCTTGCCGTTTTCAGAGAATATTATCTTGAGCATATGTCTGATAACACAGCTCCCTATGAGGGAGTTTCAGATATTCTCAGAAAGCTCAGAGACAAGGGCATAAAAACTGCTGTTGTTTCCAATAAGCTTCATTCGGCTGTTGTCGGGCTTTGCGAGGATTATTTCCCCGGTCTTATTGACGTAGCTCTCGGTGTTGCTTCAGAAGACGAGAGAAAGCCCTCTCCTGTTAATGTTATAAGGGCAATGGATATCTGCCGCAGTACAAGAGAAAATACAATCTATGTCGGTGACAGTGAAGTAGATGTGCAAACAGCACACGCAGCAGATGTAAAATGTATCGGCGTCACCTGGGGCTTCAGGGATAAAGAGGTCCTTGAAAATAACGGATGTGATATTATTACCGATTGTGCATCTGAGCTTTTAAAAATAATACTTTAAAAGAAAAGAGGCTGTTGAAACAGCCTCTTAATTTATTTACTTTTTTTGTGCAATAATTCTGTCTATATCTGGATCATCCGGCATAAGAAGTCTTTTTATCATCTTATAAGTTATTCGTGTAACGTCATCCTTGCTTATAGTATCGGGATTCTGAAGCCACATTCTCAGACACTCATAAAATCCGCTTGAAAGAAATGCATAGAAAAGCTCATAACTGCTTTTATTGGCATGAGGATTATATTGCTTGAAATAACTGTAATTAAATTCGCTGAACATAACTATAAGTCTTCTTGTGAAGGTGAGAGAATATGATTTGTCGAAAAGCATCATTACATTTTCTCTTTCACGGTCAAAAAGATCAATAAGAGCCTTTATGGTTGCAAGGACATTATCGGGAAAGCCAAGCTTCTTGAACTCCTCAAAGTATCCCGATATTTCATTTATAATATTATCCTCAATATCTCTTACAAGGTCATTGATATCATTATAATGAAAGTAAAAGGCATTACGGCTCAGCTCTGCCCTTTCGCAGAGAAGCTTAACAGTTACCTTATGAAGAGGATATTCCTTTGAAAGCTCAGCAAGGCTTGCCCCGAAGGCTTTTTTTGTTCTTTTGACACAGCTGTATTCTTTTGCCATATTACATCATTCTTTCTTAATTGATTATACTGTGCTTTTAACACACTTACACTGATTTTGTATTATTTGCAATTTATAGAATAAATATATCACATTTGTGACACTGTGTCAACTATCTTCAGACAAGGAAAAAATCCGCTTCTCTTTACAGAGAGGCGGGATTCTGCATTATTTAATAATATCTGTACCCATATAAGGAACAAGTGCTTCGGGAATTGTAACTGAACCGTCTGCATTCTGATAGTTTTCAAGAATAGCTGCGGTTGTTCTGCCGATGGCAACACCTGAACCGTTAAGAGTATGTACAAGCTGAGCCTTGTCCTTGGGACCGTCCTTGTATCTGATAGAAGCTCTTCTTGCCTGGAAGTCCTCGAAGTTTGAGCAGGAGCTGATTTCAACATATCTGTTGTAGGAAGGCATCCATACTTCAATATCGTAGGTCTTTGCTGATGAGAAGCCGATATCACCGGAAGAAAGAGCAACAACTCTGTAGGGAAGACCGAGAAGCTGAAGAACTCTCTCTGCATCGTTTGTAAGCTTTTCAAGCTCCTGATAGCTGTCTTCGGGCTTTGTGAACTTAACAAGCTCAACCTTATTGAACTGATGCTGTCTGATAAGACCTCTTGTGTCACGGCCTGCAGAGCCTGCCTCTGCTCTGAAGCATGCAGAGTAAGCACAGTAGGAAATAGGAAGCTTGCTGCCGTCGATAATTTCATCTCTGTGCATATTGGTTACGGGAACCTCAGCAGTAGGAATAAGGAAATAATCGTTGGTTACCTTGAATGCATCCTCTTCAAACTTGGGAAGCTGACCTGTACCGGTCATTGAAGCACGGTTAACCATAAAGGGAGGAAATACCTCTGTATAGCCGTTTTCTGTATGTGTATTAAGGAAGAAGCCGACAATTGATCTTTCAAGTCTTGCACCGAGACCCTTGTAGAAATGGAATCTTGCACCTGTTACCTTTGCAGCGGTTTCGGGATCGAGAATACCTAAATCTGCACCGATATCCCAGTGTGCCTTTGCTTCAAAGTCAAACTTTCTCGGCTCACCCCAGCGGCGGATTTCAACGTTTTCACTGTCATCCTTGCCGATAGGTGTCTGAGCGCTGGGTACGTTGGGGAATTCGTACATCATTGTCTTCTGCTTTGCTGCAAGCTCGTTTCTTTCAGCGTCAAGGACCTTTACCTCTTCCTTGATAGCGTTCATTCTTGCCATAATTTCGCTGATATCTCCGCCATCCTTCTTGATTAAAGGAATCTGCTTGCTTGCTGCGTTCTGTTCAGCCTTGAGCGCGTCAGCCTTCTGTGTGATTTCTCTTACCTTCTTGTCAATGTCAAGGATTTCGTCAACAATTGCGTCCATATCCTTGTTTCTTGTTTTCATTGCATCCTTTACTTTCTGAGGATTTTCTCTTATAAGCTTAATATCTAACATTGTTATTCTCCTTTTATTTCTTTATTAGAAAATTATTCACCTGCAAGGCTTTTGAGTATTTTATTAAGGTCATCTTTACCGAAAAACTCGATTTCAATTGTACCCTTGTTTCCCTTTGAAACATTTATAGAAGCTTTTCTTCCGAGCACATCACGGATAGCAAGCTCGCATTCATCGTAATAAGGATCTCTCTTCTTCGGCTTCTTTTCTGCCTTATCCTTTTTGGGAGAAAGAAGACTCTTTACTGTTCTTTCTGTTTCACGAACAGATAAGTCTTTTTCAATTATCTCTTTGCAAAGCTCAAGAATCAACTTTTCATCCTTGAGAGGAATAAGAGCTCTTGCGTGACCCGATGAAATTTTGTTTTCCTTTAAAAGCTCAATTGACTTTTTTGGAAGAACGAGAAGTCTCAGAGCATTGGCAACGGCAGGTCTTGACTTGCCTACCCTTTCGGCTGCCTGCTCCTGAGTGAGAGAATAGGTATCCATAAGAAGCTTGTAGCCTTCGGCTTCTTCTACGGGATTCAGATCCTCTCTCTGAAGATTCTCTATAAGTGCAAGCTCCATTGCTTCACTGTCGGTCATTTCCTTTATAACAACGGGAACCTGTGTAAGACCAGCCATTCTTGAAGCTCTCCAGCGCCTTTCACCGGCAATAAGCTGATATCCGCCGTCAGAGATAGGTCTTACAAGAAGAGGCTGAATAACGCCGTGAAGAGCTATACTTTCGGAAAGCTCACTGAGAGCTTCTTCGTCAAAATATTTTCTCGGCTGATCCCTTTTGGGCTCAATTTCGTTGATACCGAGAGTTACCGTTGAGCCTGCCTGATTTTCAACTGAATTATCAAGGAAAAGAGCGTCAAGCCCTTTACCCAGACCGCTTTTCTTTTTCGGTGCCATATCACCCCTCCTTATCCTTTAGGTCTTTTATTATTCTTTTTAAGAAATTCTCTTGTAAAGTCCTCATAAGCAACACTGCCCTTTGATGACTTATCGTAATAATAAACAGGCTGTCCGAAGGACGGAGCCTCGGAAAGTCTTACATTACGGGGAATAACCGTTGCGTAGACCTTCTGAGGGAAGAACTTTTTAACCTCAGATACTACCTGCTGTGTAAGGTTAAGTCTGCCGTCATACATAGTAAGCAGAACACCCTCAAGCTCAAGTAAGGGATTATAAAGTCTTTTCACCTGTCTTATTGTATTCATAAGCTGTGACAAGCCTTCAAGTGCATAGTATTCACACTGAATAGGAACAATCACACTGTCAACTGCACAGAGGATATTGACCGTAAGAAGTCCTAAGGAAGGCGGACAGTCAATGATAATAAAATCATATTTATCCTTTATAGGAGCGAGGGCATTTTTGATTCTTGACTCTCTGCTTTCAATATCCACAAGCTCAAGCTCTGCTCCTGCAAGATTCATATTTGACGGTAAAATGTCAAGCTTATTATATTCAGTTGTTTTTATTATTTCTTCGGCTTTTGTACCGGAAACAATCATATCATAGGTTGATTCAGTAACACTTCTTTTATTGATTCCGAGACCGCTGGTGGCGTTTCCCTGAGGGTCAACATCCACAAGAAGGGTTTTATAGCCGAAATGTCCTATGGCAGCAGCAAGATTTATTGCCGTTGTTGTCTTACCGACGCCGCCTTTCTGGTTAACAATCGCTATAGCTTTTCCCATTTTCATACCCTTTCTTTACTTTTTTAGCTGTGAAAATAATTATATCACAATAAAATCCGTTTTTAAAGACCTACAGCACATTTTTTTAAAAAAGCTTGTTTCACGTGAAACATTTTATATATAAAGCAGAAGCACCCGCTTTTTACTGCGGGTGCCTCTGCAAGTGGGGTGTGAAAGAGAAAGATATGATGTAGAAAGCAATATTAAGCTGAGGGGATTTTCTTTTCGGGAAGACGGTACATTCTGCTTTTCGGTATTTCTATTACATAGCGGAAGCTATCCCCCGTGTCCTCCCTTTTTACATCTGCTCCGATACCTGCTCTGTTCATGGTATCAACGGCATTATTTATTGTGTTCAGAAATATCTTTACGTCACTGAACATAATTTTTGTCTGTCTTTTCGGCTTTTCTTCCTTTGTAAGCAGATCGTTTATATAGTTTTCTGTCTGACTTACGTTGAGCTTTCTTTCAATAACCGTTTCAAGACAGGGTATTACATCTTTCTCAGGAAGTCTGAGAAGAGCTCTTGCGTGTCTTTCTGAAAGTCCCTTTTCAAGGAGTAATTCCCTTGCTTTTTCGGGCAGAGATAAAAGACGGAGCTTATTTGATACTGTGGACGGCGCCTTACCCAGTCTTCTTGCCGCATCCTCCTGAGAGATATCAAAGTCCTTCATAAGCTTTTCTATTGCAACAGCTTCTTCGAAATAGTTAAGATTCTGTCTTTGAAGATTCTCTATGAGAGAGAACACAGCAGATTTCAGTGTGTTTATATCAACCACTATACAGGGAACAGACACAAGTCCCGCAAGCCGTGATGCTCTGAGTCTTCTTTCCCCTGCTACAAGCTCGTAGCCTTTATCAATCTGCCTTACGGTCAGCGGCTGTAAAATGCCGTTCATTCTTATGCTTATAGCTAAGTTTACAAGCTCTTCCTGGTTAAAGCTTTTCCGTGGCTGATTGGGGTTAGGATATATCATTTCACTGGGTATGAGCAGAACCTGTCCTGCCGTCCTTGGTTTTTCGCTTATCATCATAAGAATAAAACCTCCCTATGCCAAGATAATATCATGACACAGGAAGGTTGTCCAGCAAAACCGTTCTTTAAGAAAATCGGTTATTCTACATTATATCCCTTTATTTTAAGGGGAATTTTGCCATTTTTGCCGAAGGACGGGGATATTTAGAAGGTGTTGACGAAATCTTTTCGATTAAAATTATCGTTCTTTCTCCGCTTTCAGCCAATTGGAAGGTCTTTTTTTCCTTTATTTCACCGCCGAGAATCTTAATTGCGGCCTTAGCTTCGGCAATTTCTTCATCAGCCTTTGCACTCTTCATTGAAATGAAGGTGCCTCCTGCCTTAACAAAAGGCAGACAGTATTCGGATAAATCCCTTAAATTGGATACAGCTCTTGCCGTTGCAAAGTCATATTTTTCTCTGAAATCCTTACTCTGACCTGCATCCTCGGCTCTTATATGTACAACATTGGCAGAAAGCTCAAGCTTTTCAAGAATATCTCTTATTACATTAAGCTTCTTATTTGTAGAATCGATAAGAGTCATTTTAAGGTCAGGTCTTGCAATAGCCATAACAACACCGGGAAAGCCGGCACCCGTACCTACATCAATTACACTTGCACCTTCGGGAATATCACATACAGTGAACAGCGTAAGACAGTCCACAAAATGCTTTATTACTATTTCATCAGGCTCAGTAATTGCCGTAAGATTAATCTTTTCGTTCCATTCAACTAAAAGACGGGCATATTTATCGAAACGGTCAATTGCTCTTTCATCAAGGTCAATACCGTATTCACTTGCTTTTGTTTTTAATAATTCAGGTGAAATAAAGTTCATTGTACTCTCCTTATGTTTCACGTGAAACATCACTTATTTTTTGAAAGATAAATCAGAAGAACGGAAATATCTGCAGGGCTTACACCGCTTATTCTTGAAGCCTGACCGAGATTAGCCGGTTTTATCTTATTAAGCTTTTCCTGAGCTTCCATTCTTAAGCCCGTTACCTTTGAATAATCAAGGCTTTCATCAAGCTTTCTGACCTCAAGACGGCGCATTTCTTCAACCTGTGCCTTCTGTCTCTTTATATATCCTTCGTATTTTATGCTGATTTCTACCTGCTCGAATACTTCTCTTGGTAAATCAGGTCTTTCTTTATCAAAAGCCTTCAGCGCTTCATAGTCAAGCTGAGGTCTTTTTATGAGCTCAATCATTCTGCAGCCCGTTGTAAGAGGCGTTGTTTCACGTGAAACAAGTACCTTATTAAGCTCCTCACTGGGTGGTACAGATACAAGGGAGATTCTTTCTCTTTCTTTTTCAATCAGCTCTTTTTTCTTATTGAGTCTTTCCATTTTCTCTTCACTGACAAGACCTACATTATAACCGTACTCCGTAAGTCTTATATCAGCATTATCCTGACGGAGAATAAGACGGTATTCGGATCGGGAGGTCATCATTCTGTAGGGATCAGAGCAGCCCTTGGTTACAAGGTCATCAATAAGAGTTCCTATATAAGATGAAGCACGGTCAAGAATAAGAGGCTCTTTACCCTTGATTCTCTGTGCTGCATTGATACCTGCAATAAGTCCCTGAGCAGCAGCCTCCTCATATCCGCTTGAGCCGTTGAACTGTCCGGCACCGTAAAGTCCTTCAAAATCCTTGAATTCAAGGCTTGCCTTAAGAGATAAGGGATCTACGCAGTCATATTCAATAGCATAAGCTGTTCTCATAACCTGAACATTTTCAAGTCCGGGAATAGTTCTGAGGAATTTCAGCTGAACATCCTCGGGCAAAGAGGAGGACATACCCTGAAGATACATCTCTTCCGTATTCTCACCGCAAGGCTCAATGAAAAGCTGATGCCTTTTCTTTTCGGCAAATCTTACGATTTTATCCTCAATTGACGGACAGTATCTTGGTCCCACACCGTCAATTTTTCCGCTGTAAAGAGGGGAACGGTGAATATTTTCAAGAATTACCTGCTTGGTATCCTCGTTGGTATAGGTTATATAGCAGGGAAGCTTGTTTTCGGGTGTGTATTCCCCGTCAAAAGAAAAAGGTACTACAACCTCGTCGCCTTCCTGAATTTCAAGATTTGAAAAATCAATACTGCGGCGGTTTACTCTTGATGGTGTTCCCGTTTTGAAGCGTCTTGTATGAACGCCTAATTTCTGCAGAGATGCGGCAAGCTCAGTGGATGCAAACATACCGTCGGGGCCGCCGTCATAAGCAACATCACCAACATAAATTCTTCCGCCGAGGAAAGTACCCGTAGCAAGAATTACACATTCTGCATTATATATAGCTTCAAGGCGGGTTTTGATCTGCCACTTGTCATCTTCTCTTGTAAGAGAGATTACCTCAGCCTGAACAAGCTCAAGATTTTCCTGACGCTCCATAACATACTTCATATATTCACTGTATCTGCGGCGGTCAATCTGTGCACGCAGAGAGTGAACGGCAGGGCCTTTACCTAAATTGAGTATACGGCTCTGAAGTGTATTGGCGTCAGCAGCCTTTCCCATTTCACCGCCGAGGGCATCTATCTCGCGGACAAGGTGTCCCTTTGATGTACCGCCGATTGACGGGTTGCAGGGCAGATTGCCGACCCAGTCCATATTGATTGTAAAAACACCGACCTTCATACCGAGACGTGCGGCGGCAAGACCGGCTTCAATTCCTGCATGGCCGGCACCGATAACAATAATATCATAATCCTTTGCAAAATACTCCATCTGAAAATCCCTTACCTTTTTTTGCAATTGTGTCTTTGAAAGAGAGAAAGTTTTCCACATTGTATGTTGAAAAATCTTTCTGATTTTTACCTTTTTCTGTTGAATGGAAATTTCTCTGATGACCTGAGCATCATTTTAAAAAAATCTATTGAACAGAAACGAATATGTGAAATATATTAACAAATATATAGGTTTATTTTTCTGTTTTGTAATTATAATACAGTTTTAAGCAATTCTTCCGTATCATTTACAATATAGGTAGCTTTATGCTCTCTGAATTCCTCTTCACTTCCATAACCCCATATAACACCGCAGGAAGCAACACCTGCGCCTGCTGCTCCGTCAATATCAAAGCAGCGGTCACCTACCATAAGCACCTTACTTTTATCTGAAGCACCGAGCTGTTCCATTGATTCAAGAACAAGTCCTGTTTTTGTACTGTGATTGCTGTCATCAATTTTTACTCCGACAATAGCATCAAACTTTTCGGTGATACCAAGATAGTTCGCTACATCATAAATCAGACGCTGAGGCTTAGAAGAGGCAATACCTATTTTTATTCCTTCTTTTCTGAGAGTGTCAAGAATTCCGGGAAAGCCCTTATAGAGCTCACATTCGTAAATTCCCTTCACTGTATATCTTTCACGGTATTTCTTAATATAGTCCTGAACCTCATCCTCGGACACACCGTAAAAATGAGTATAGCTGTAGTATATAGGCGGACCAATAAATTTCTTAAGGTCATTGAGCTCAGGTACTTCCCTTCCCATCTGCTCAAAAGAATACTGCAGACTTTTCAGTATACCCTCACCCGTATCAACAACCGTTCCGTCAAAGTCAAATATCACATAATCATACTTTGCCATAGAAAACTCAGCCGATTTATTAAAAAACAAACCGGCGTTCCTTTCGTATATATATTATTCAGCAGTTATATTCTTTCTTTCCTGAGCCTTAAGCATAAACTTATCAATCTTAACGGTAAATCTTTCGTGAGTACCCTTACCGATAAGTCCTGCATTATCATAGGCTTCTACATCAAAACAGATTTTTCTGCCGTCAAAATCAGTAACCGTTGCAACAGTTCTTACCTCTGCACCTACACAGGTTGCAGCAAGGTGAGCAATATTAAGAGCAGTACCTACAGTTGAAATACCCTCTTCGGTATATTTGTCACAGAGCTCACTTGCAGCCTGCTCCATAAGTGCAACCATAAAAGGTGTTGCAAGAACGGGAAGAGAACCGCTTCTCATTTTAGCTGCAGTTATTTCATCTGTAACAACTGTTTTAACCTGATGCTTTGTTCCGATTTCAATATTCATAGTTATACCTCTTTTTAAAAACAGATTTTATCCGAGCTTACCTATAAGTGAAAACAGCTTTACTCTGTTTTCATCAAGCTGGATATTGGTATCATCATAAATTGCCTGCTGCAGCCTCTGTGCAGCAAGGGGGAAATCCATAAATACAACGGAGCTTGTTCCTACATAACCTGTAGTGAATATTTCCTTATCACTTAAAGAAAACTGCTCAATATCATATAAAGCCCAGCCGTTTGTAAGTGCCTGAGTACCGTAAGAAAGAATCTGCATCTTCGTCATATCGGTCTTGACATAGGCAAAGAGCATATCAAGTGCATCATTGAGCTGAGAAATAGAAGCACCCTTTGCACTGTTGATAAAGGCCTGGATAACCTGTCTCTGTCTTCTTGTACGGCTGACGTCACTGTCTGCGTCACTCTTTCTGATTCTTGCAAATACAAGAGCCTCTTTACCGTTAAGCTTTACGGCAGGACCGCTCTGAATGTTGTACTTGGTAGTACGGTTGATATAGGCGGCCTCGTATTCCTTTACCTCAACGGTGATTCCGCCGATGGCATCAATTATATCCACAAAGGAGTTGAAGTCAACGGCAACATAATAGTCTATATCTATTTTGAAATTCTTTTCTATTGTATCAATAAGTGCATCAGGTCCGCCGTAAAAATATGAAGCATTTATTTTTGAATATCGGTTATTTCCGCTGATATTCATATAACACCAGGTATCACGGAAGAAAGATGTCATATTGATTTTTTTGGTCTTTTTATTAAGAGAAACCAGAATAAGACTGTCTGAACGACCGCCCTTTTCAAGAGCGCCCTTTGAATCAAGACCGACAAGCAGAACATTGATTACATTCTTGCTTGAAAAAAGTGTTCCGCCGTTGTTTGCCCACTGATAAAGAAAATCATTGAGAGAGCCTGCTTTATTGATAGCATTCATAATCTCCATTTCTTCTTCATCATATACATCCTCCTGAGGCAGTACAATCTCTTCAATAGTATCACCTGTATCCATAAGGTCAAGCTTATTATTGATAAAGCCCATTGTAAGCGCACTCATTACCATAACAGCTGTGAGCATAAAATAAAAATTCTTTGCTCTTCTGCTTTTGTTTTTCCAAAGAAATGCAGCAATCGGATTAGTCTTTTTTCCGGAAACATTTTTCTTTTCCACTGTCTCACTTCTTTCCTGTTAATATAAATAGTTCAGCTATATGCCTGAGAATTGACTCAGGCATATAAGCTTATCTTTATTATTCCTCTGTTTTTTCCTCAGAAGCTTCTTCAGTCTTTTCTTCAGCCTTGCTTTCTTCCACTTCACGGACGGCAATAGCAGAAACTACCTTTTCGTTTTCAGAAATCTTCATTACGCGCACACCCTTTGATGTACGGGAAACAACATTTATCTGTGCAGCAGCCATACGGATAATAATACCGTCAGAGGAGATAAGAATAATATCGTCTCCGTCATAAACGTTGGCAACAGCTGCAACATTACCGTATTTTTCAATATGATAGTTAAGAACACCCTTACCTGCTCTTGACTGAAGTCTGTATTCTTCAAACTCACTAAGTCTTCCGAGACCTGACTCGGCAATAGTAAGAATCTTCATTGAGGAATCCTGATTCTTGCCGATAATACACATACCGACAACCTCGTCACCCTCTTTAAGCTCAATAGCCTTTACACCTCTTGCAGTTCTGCCGATAGGACGGCAATCGTTTTCGTTGAATCTGATACTCATACCGTTTCTTGTAGCAACAAGAATATCGTCATCACCGTCAGTAAGTCTTACCCATGCAAGCTCATCGTCTTCATCAAGGTTAATAGCAATAATACCGTTTTTACGGATATTTCTGTACTGCTCAAGATCAGTTCTCTTGATAATACCCTTTCTTGTAACCATACAGAGATATTTTATCTCTTCACCGCCGAAATCAGGCACACGGATCATAGAGCTGACCTTTTCGTCAGCTTCAAGAGGTAAGAGATTTACAATATTCATACCCTTACTGTGCTTACTGGCCTCGGGAATTTCATAGCCCTTGAGCCTGTATGTCTTACCCATA
>JAZRQQ010000076.1:0-13947 GCA_045649935.1 Acutalibacteraceae bacterium
GGGTATCGTTAAAAGTTTGATCCGATTGCCGACTCGACAAATTGGAATTTGTTAATTTGCTAAAAGATTATCTCATAATAATTTTTCAGAATGTGATACTGTACCACAGAAATCATCAGTGGCATTTTGCCGTTGTTGATGATATACCATTGCTTTCGCAATGGATAAAAAAATTCCTGTTCTTACGAACAGGAATTTTTTGGCCTTACTACACAAATCTGAACCACCCTTATGTAACGGCAACCCCCGGGGATTTCTCCACGGCGGTTGCTTCAATAATCAGTTCATCGCTCAGATTTCCATAAACATCTTCATGTAACACTTTCTTCAGCTTAAGCCGGTCAACCTCAGGCTGAATTCATTCTTTCTTTTTTCTCTTTGTTACCATCTTCTGTCTTTAACATTAGGACAGGTATTCTTTTTAAATGCTGCCCTGAACTCTACATAGCAACCGCATTTCATGCAAACACCTGAAATAAGGTTGCAGCATTTTCTGCACTCATCAAGCCTTTTTATATAGAGTTCACCGTCAGCCTTTTCTTTTTCAGAAAGTTTATCTATTCTCTCTTTTATACTTTTGAATACATCTTCTTCTCCGGCTTCGTGAAGCAGACATCTTTTACATTCTTTCATAATTATTTAATCACAAACTTAACAACAGAACAAGGCGGAACAGTTGTATCAAAACCGTCAGAAAGCTCTTTATAATCAACGAACTTCTTTGTAACGACAGCCGTTTTATTTTCAAAGCTGTTATAATCGTGCATATTACCTGTAAGAATTTCTGCCGATAGCTCTTTGACCTTAAAATCAGCTATCTGACAATGAATTTCTGCATCGTCATCAACTGATGTATTTACTATTGTTGCAATGATTGTGCCGTCTTCTTTAACCGATGCACTTTCGATAAGCTTCGGAAGAGTGCTGTTTGCGGAAAGATTAGGAGTGGTTATGTATGAGCCGAGAAGGGTATTTCCCTGATGGTCCTTATACATTTTGAAGGTATAATATGTAGGAGTCAGAAGCATCTCTTCACCGTCGGTAAGAGCAACAGACTGAAGCACATTTACCGTCTGTGCTATATTAGCCATTTTTATTCTGTCGGAGTGTTTATTAAAAATATTGAGAGTAAGACCTGCAACAATAGCATCTCTCATTGTGTTCTGCTGATAAAGAAAGCCGGGATTTGTGCCTTCTTCAACATCATACCATGTACCCCACTCATCAACTATCATACCGATTTTCTTTTCGGGATCATAACGGTTCATAATGTCACCGTGACGGCATACAAGCTCTTCCATTTTATATGCTTTTTCAATGGTAGTATAGTATTCATCCCTTGTAAAAGCGAGGGCCTTTCCTTTTTTGCACCAGTCACCGGGAAGTGTATAGTAATGTAACGAAAGACCGTTTATGCGGCTTGCCGCCTTTTTCATAAGCACCTCTGTCCAGTTGTAGTCAAAAGCATTTGCCCCGCAGGCTATTCTGTAAATATGCTTATCAGAATCATAATCACGCACATAAGTCTCGTACCGTCTGTACTGGTCGGCATAATAATCGGGAAGCATATGTCCTCCGCAACCCCAGTTTTCATTGCCTACACCAAAATATTTTACATTCCAAGGCTTTTCACTGCCGTTTTCTTTGCGGAGCTCTGCCATAGGTGATACACCGTCGAAGGTCATATACTCAACCCATTCGCTCATCTCCTGAACTGTACCTGAGCCTACATTACCGTTAACATAAGCATCACAGCCAAGCTGTTTACAAAGCTCAAAGAACTCGTGTGTGCCGAATGAATTATCTTCAACAACGCCACCCCAATGGGTGTTAATCATCTTGTTTCTGCTTTCCTTTGGTCCGATGCCGTCTTTCCAGTGGTATTCATCTGCAAAACAACCGCCCGGCCAACGGAGTACTGGAATACTTATTTCCTTCAGAGCATCAACAACGTCTTTTCTCATACCGTTTACATTAGGTATCGGAGAATCCTCACCGACGTAAAGACCTTCATATATGCATCTGCCGAGATGCTCCGAAAAGTGACCGTAAATATCCTTACTTATTACTGAAATTTTGTGATTCGGGTTAATTAAATATTTCTCCATAATTTTTTTCTCCTTTGCTTCAGTTTTCTGAAGCTTTATAATGCTTTACTAATCTCTCATATTCATCAGCGGTTATATGAAGCATTGATCCGTGCCTTGGACTCAGATGATTAAGAGAAAATCTGCTTTCGTCAACCTTCTTGAAGTGAATCATATCTGTTGTTTCCTGCATAAAATACCCGCCCGTTCTGAATTGGTCGGCTATCATGACATACTTACCAGTACCGTAAATTTCATACATACAGTTACCTTCCAAAGCAACATCCGCAACAGAGACCTTATTGTCGTCAGGCTCATAATAAGGACCGTGTGCATTGTCGGATACGGCATAACAAATTGCTTCCTTCTTGCCATCTGCCTGATAGAGATAATATTTTCCGTCTTTCTCTATTATATCTGCATCAATTCCGCACATCCCGCTTTTTGGCCTGAACAAAACCTTCGGTTCTGTAGTAAGATTGACGAAATCTTTCGTGTATGCGTACCAAGTTATGGTATCAAGGTCGTCATCAGGATTATTGTGAGTCCAATAAATCATATATTCGCCCTTTTTCTTATCAAATATGACCTCAGGCGCCCACACTCTGTCAGCATTTTTGGTGCTTTCAAACTTTGAAAACTCTATAATCCTCTCGTTTTTCCAAGTAAGAAGATCATCGCTGTCCCAGATAACCATTGAGTTGTTACTGTTCCACCCGTCCTGAGATCTCATATCTGTTGCGATGATATGGAACATATTATCTTCATCACGGAATATAAAAGGATCTCGGCAACATTTTTTACCCTTTGTTTGTATGATTACAGGTTTGCCTGAATTGACAGAAGTAAAATTATAGCCATCATCAGATAAAGCAAAATGTACTCTTTCTTCCTTCGGCTGATTCCCTGTAAAATAACAAAAAAGATATTTAGTAAATTCCATATCAATTCCTCCGGTAATTATGCTAAAAAGTTACATAATTCTTATTTGTCGAAATGATTATATCACAGATAATACGAAATTACAATCAGGTGTGGGTGTCCCGCCTACACTTATTCACTATTACTTCTTACTTATTACGAGCTTGCGAGTAACAAGGTTCTCCGAAACAAAGAAATCTTTGATTTCGTCTTGTTTCGTGAGGTTCTTATTACTTCCCACTTCTGAGCCAAGGTTATGTAACAGCAACCGCCGAGGATTTCTCCCCGGCGGTTGTTTGCCAATTAAAACTTAAACAGATTCTTGAACCAATCAATAATTTTCTGGAAGAATGCCTTAATCTTACCAAAGAAGCTGTTGTCCTCTTCTTCGTATTCATTCCAGTCGTGACCGCAAGTATCACAAATCTTGTTACCGTCTGCATCGGGATGTCCTGTTGCAGCGATTTCTCTTGTTTCTGTCTTGCCGCAAGAGCAGGTGCGTGCTTCAACGCCCTTTGCTTCGCAAGATGGAGCAACTGTAACAGTCCATGCACTCCATGTTACATGACCTGTTGCTGCAACAGGTCTTGTTTCAGGTGTACCGCAAGCACCGCAGATGCGGGTATCAACACCCTTGCCTTCGCAGGTGGGAGCTGTTGTCTGCTTCCATGCGCCCCATGAGTGAGCCTTCTTTGCAATTTCTGCACCGCCTACAGTGTAACCGCAATCTGAACATTCATAAATTGCCTCGTGACCAACACTCTTGCAGGTTGAGTCAACCTTAGCTGATTTAAGTACAAGGTTTTCAACACTATGGTCCTTGTCACACTTTGCAAAGAAAGGAAGCACACCTGCTTCTCTTACAAGATTGAGAACTGCAGGAACAAGCTCTGCCTTACGGGCATTGATTGAATCCATATTATTTGATGCGATTACAGCATCGTTTTCAGCACCTGTGAAGTAATCCTGAACGGTTGTTTCTGTAAATGAAACAGCATTGTAATCAGCAAGATTTACATAAAGCTCAGACTTAACTGTATCGGGGAAGAATGCGTCTACAATATGCTCTGAAGCCATAATCAGCGCTTCTGTTACACTTACATCCGCTGCAACATCCTCTGTCTTTTCCTTTGTTTCAAAGAGTCTGAGGAAGCCGTCAAGGTCACCTTCAAAACCGTCGTCAAAGATGAAGCCCATTACCTTATTTCCGTCAAATGCGAAGCCGTTACCTGCACAGTTTGAAGCAAGTGAACCGAGAGGAAGAACTGCATTTGCCACTGCAGAAATCTTATCTATGGTGTCTGTATATTCGTTATCACAAGCGATAATAATTCCGTCAGCAAGCTCGTAAACTCTGTCAACGAGAGCTGTAAGGGTTGCCTGCCAGCTTGCAACCTTTTCTACCTTAAGCTCAAAAGCAACTGTAGGCATTTCGATTCCTGTTTCTGACGAAAGTGTTGCGAGGGCATCGTTTGCTATATCGTTAACGAGGGCTACACCCTTGACTGCAGCTTCGTAGAGAACATCCACAAGCTTTGTCATAATGATATCCTTACCCTTGCCGTCTGCAACTGTAGCTGCATCGGTCTTTGCGGGTACTGTAAGAGCAAAGTCAAAGCCTGCCTCTGCAACTGCATTATTAAGTGCTGGGATGCACTCGCCAAGTACATAGTCAGCAATTGCTACTGCCATTGCATCGAGGTTGGTAAGCTCACCGATAAGAGCGTGGATTTCTGCAATAGTCTCATTTTCACCGTTATCGATAAGGTCGAGTCCGAGGGTAATAACAGTCACCCAAAGTGCTTCTACCGACGAGAAATCAAGCGCATAGAGAAGGTCAAGGTCAAAGTTACCGAGAAGAGCCGACATATCAATACCTGCCTTGCCGAGAAGAGCTTCTACCTCGGGGTCGGTCATAATAGCTTCTGCTGAAGCCATCATATCATTTGCTGTTGCACAGATTTTTTCAAGATTTGCAGTGAAGTTATCGTTGTTACCCTCTGTGAGAGCAAGCTTCTGCATGCCTGCATCGCTTACAAGCATATCAACGAGGTCATAAAGTACGCGATTAGCCTGACCTACAACACCGTTATATTCGTCATAGTTAGCGGTGAAAGCGAGGAGATTCTGATCGATTACGAAATCAGTATCAAGAAATTCAAGAAGCTCCTTGGCACCTGAAGCATCGATACCCTTGCCGCCTGAAATGCCGTCAACAACCACTGTTGCTACAGGGTTGTCAATTGTTGTGCCGATTGCTGATGTAGCTGCTGAATCAACAACACTCTGCACCAACGAAGCCATAGCACCGCTGAGAATAGCCTTAACGGAATCAACCTTAACCTGACAGATAAATTCATCTTCTGTAGTCCAACCGTTATATGAAAGAACAACATCGATTGCATCAAGCTTGACATCAGCAAATGGTATATTAGCAAGAGCACCTTCAAGCGCGCTCTGAGCCATGGGAAGAGCCTGAGCTTCTGCAAACTCTTCGATTTCTTTGAATGTTAAGTTGAGCTCAGAAATGAGATTATCACCCTGCTTAACCTTTAAGCCGAAGCCGTCTTCAAGAGCCTTTGCATTTGCATCTGTCATAAGAGCTGCAAACTCTGCGGGAATTTCTGTGCCATTGAAGGTGAAAGCATCACCGATAAGAGCCTGATTCTTTGCTGTTGCATAGGTAAGAACCTGAACAGCATCTGCTGATGTGGGATAATAAACCTGAACTTCCTTATCAAAAGCTGCACCTGTGTAAATTGTTGCTGTGGGGAATTCAAAATCAACTACGCTTTCCCATGTAAGAGCCTTGGCTGTTGCTTTGCCGTCAGCGATTGTTACCTGATAGTAGTTTTCGCCGTCCTGATAGTAAAGCTGACCTCCTGAAATTTCTTTAAGAAGAGCAAGGTCAGTATAAGTTACTGTGAATGAAGCAGGAAGCTCTGTGTCTGCACCGACAACAGCCTTCTGGCCGAGAGCTGTTTTAAGAAGTGAGCGAACTACTGTATCAAGAAGATAGTTGTAATATGTGTTAATTTTAACCTCATTATCCTCTTCTGCAAGAGCTACAAATCTCTTGATGAGTGTGTAAATATCATTCGTACGAAGATCGAAATCGTCGCCCATAATCTCGTCAAGGGCTTCTTCTGAAAGAATGCCGTTCTTATCGCAGAAATCTAACAGCTGAGTACGGATACCATCGTCGATAACATCGTCAAAGGTTTCGCCTTCAGAAATTTCATAATCCATCTGGTCAGCAACCCACTTAGTGAACTTAGCCTGAATATTATTGCCGATAAGATAATCATTGTAGAAATCAATGATTGCCTTGTTTTCTTCTACTGTGGGATCAAGAGAAAGAATGTATTCACCTACCTTACCGTAGTCAAATACTTCATCATCCCAACGGAAAACCTTACCGAAGGTTTCGCTGTTTGCTGCCATGAACTCAAATACGCCGTCGATAAAACCGATAGCCGAGCCTGCTTCTGCACGGGTGATAAGAGCTGATGCATCAAGATTAGCGAAGTCACCGCCAAGCTCCTTGAGATAATCCTTATAGGCGATTACGCCGTCAAGTGATGTGATTTCGGGAATCTGGTCAGCAATGATATTACCGAGTGCATCTTCACCGAGGATAGCTTCGAATTCTTCAAAGCCACCGTTTGCGATAACGCCTGCAGTAATATCCTCTTTGATATCTGCTGAGTACTTTGCGATTTCTCTGTCAACCCAGTCAAGGATAACAGATGCGATTTGTTCAGCGCTCATGCTTTCAATATAAGCCTCATCATTTGCCGCAACCTTGCCTCTGTCATAAACAGGCTCGACCGCAAAAGATGTAAAGGGCATTACACCTAAAAGCATAATTACTGAAAGAATGATTGCCAATGTTTTCTTCATAGTTTTTTCCTCCTTTTGATTTTAGTGGCCACTTGAGACCTCTTTCTTTAACATTTTACAACACCGAATTTCTTTTAACAAGAAACCAAACCCCTGAAACCGTCAAGAATTTGACAGATTCAAGGGTTTTGTCCCATAGATTTATTAACATTCAGTTTATTGTTTCCTCATCGGGGAATAATGTATCCCATATATCAAAGATTCTGATCATATCCCGATACGCCTTATCGGAATGATAATCAAATATATTAACACGCATAGAAGCGATATAACCGACTAAAAAAAGGTCAAATATTGCTTTATACTTCTTTATGAAATTTACACCGAACTTTTCTACTGTTCTACCGTATGCTTCTTTAAAAACGAAATCCACACGAGTTTCCGTAAAGCCTAAGTGTTTTTCAAAAAAGAGCTTAAACAATTCTCTCTCGTATTCATTTAAAATCAAATTACGCTTTCTGCAGACCTCTCTGATATTTTCACGACCTGCATCAAGAAAAACAAGAAGCTGATCAATATAAATGGCCAATATATATCTTTCTGTATCAACCCTGAACTCGTCAAAATTTTTATAGTAAAGATAGAAGGCGGCTCTTGAAATATCAGCTTCTTCAACGAGACTGCTTACAGTAATTTCATCATCCTCTTTTTTTTGGCGGAGTATTACATATGCCTTTCTCAGGCGGCGATGAGTTTTTGAGTTTGCCTCCTCTTTGTTAAAAGTGCTCATTGCCAAGTCCTCCTTCCATCAGCTTGAATGAAAGCTCAACAGTTTCAAAGTCAACCTTGCCTGTTTTATAAAAATTGGAAAGTATGTATATAACATTAGCACCTACAAAAAACTCTGTGCAAAAGGCTGCCCCCTCTTCACTCATACCCATTTCGACGAGCATATTAAAGCAGATTTCTGAAACCTTTTTGTGGATCATTTCAATAATTCTGATATCCTTTGTACCTACTGCATGTGATACAAGAACAGCATCATTTGCACGAAAAAGCTCACTATCAGCACGAAGTCCGGCTTTGACAATTATTGAAAGCACTTCCTTGTGAGTGATGTCCTTTTTTATAAAAAGACGCACAACAATATTGGCACATCTTTCAAGAAATCCGCTGATGAGCTGCTCAAGTACATCATATTTGTCCCTATAGTTGCGATAAAAGGTGCTTTTACCAACACCTGCTTTTTCGGTGATGTCGGCAACGGTTATTTCTAAAAATTTACCTTCGTCGATAAAAGCAACAACTGCCGCTTCGATTTTTTCGGTTGCAGTGAGTTCTTTTGGTTTTCTTAGCAAATTATACACCTCTGCTTTCGTGTAAAACTCTTTCAAGGCAATTATACATTTTATCGTAAGTTTGTCAATGTTTTTCATGGCTCAAATCCGAGTGTTCTTAAAAAATGGCAATTTTGGTTCTGTGGTAAAAGGTCAAAAAATCGTCCTTAAAAATGCTGAAAACCCTTGATTTCTCAAGGGTTTTCGACTTTGGTTCACTTTTGGGTGAACATCATGGCAGTATGTCGCATTTTTGAACCGCTTGTATTATAAGTGCAACTACAGAAATTTCTCCTCAGTGATTATCCATCATCTGTACAGCTTCACTTTAATATTTCCTTTATCTCCGTGAATAGTATAATCTGTTACCTTTCCGTCAGCCCATTCAATATCCACAGTAACACTTCCCTTTGCAGCAAGACCTTTTATTGTTCCGTTTTGCCACTTGTCAGGAAGTGCAGGAAGCAGATAGACATTTTCACCGTCGGACTGTAAAAGCATTTCACAGATACCGCTTAAGGCACCGAAATTCCCATCAATCTGAAACGGCGGATGTGCATCGAATAGATTCGGATAAACACCACCATGGTGATAGTTTTCTCCGTCAGTATCAACAAGAGTAAGAAGCTTGCCAACAAGTGTTAGAGCATGGTTGCCGTCACGAAGTCTCGCCCAAAAGTTTATTTTCCACGCAAGGCTCCAACCCGTACCGTCGTCACCTCTGATTTCCAAAGTCTTTTTGCAGGCTTCAAAAAGCTCTCTGTCTTTCTCATAAGTAATAAGATTAGCAGGATGCAGAGCATAGAGATGTGACACGTGTCTGTGATGCACCTCTTTTTCGGGCAGTTGTTCATTCCATTCGAGAAGCTCACCATTTTTACCTATACAAAGAGGCTTGATTTTTCCGATACTGTCGCAGATTTTAGTATAGAAATCATCTTTAATTGACAGTATCTCACAGCTCCTTTTTATGCTTGTAAAGAGGTCGAGAACAATACCATTCATCATTGCCGTACTCTTTGAAGTCGCCGATGAACCAAAGCCCATTTTAAAATTATTTTCAGGTGATGTTCCAGGACAAATTATGAGATTACCGTTTTCGTCCTCGTTGAAAATATCAAGATAAAACTCTGCAGCTTTCTTCATTATGGGATAAGCTGTATTTTCGAGAAAATCTCTGTCAAGTGTGTACTCATAAATCTCAAACAGACTGCGGCAAAGCCAACCTGAACCGCCCTGCCAGAACGCCCAACAAGCTCTGCCTTGTACGGGATAAGAGAAGCCCCATATGTCAGAGTTATGGTGAACTACAAAACCACTAGCATTATAGAAATCCTTTGCTGTCTGTTCACCTGTAACAGACAAAGTCTTTATCAGGTCCGTAAGCGTCATCATAAGCTCAGGCATATTGCAAGGAAGTACAGGCCAATAGTTCATCTGTGTGTTGATGTTGGTGGTATAGTTGCAGTTCCACGATGGCTTGATGCTGTTGCTCCATATACCCTGCAGATTAGTCGCTTGAGTGCCTGCTCTAGAAGATGAAATCAGCAGATATCTACCAAAGTTAAAGAGAAGTACATATAAGTCATCATCATTCTTATTCTTCTGAAAAGCCTTGATTCTTTCGTCGGTTGGTATCAGTTCACCATCGCTCTCGCCAAGAGAAAAAGAAACTCTGTCATAGTACGATTTATAGTCGGCAATGTGTCTTTCCTTAAGTGCATCAAAGCCAAGCTTGAAAGCTTTATCTAAAGTTTCAATGCAAAGATTTTTGTACTCTCTGCCCTCTACGGCAGGGTGCTTGTCAAAGCCATTAAAGCTTGTTTTGATGGTGAAATATATGGTAGCATAGGTTGCGTCTTTGATTGTAAAACTTGCCTTATCTTCGGTGATTTCGCCGTCAGTATCAATCTTTAGTGCACCTCTGAATAAAACCCCACGCTCCTCGTCTTTGTCAGAATAGATAAGGCTATGACAAGGATAAGACGAGTGCTGAGTATCAGCATCACCTGGGCACTCACCATCAACGATGAGATAGCCATCGGATGTGTAAGTTTCATTTTTCAGAGGACAAGTAAGCTCTGCTTTGAAAGAGAATTTCTTGCCGTTTTCGGACTCAATTCTGTATACAATAACATCGTCGGGATGTGACACAAAAGCGGTCTTTCTGAAGCTTACACCGTCTGATTTATATGTGTTAGTCAGTACAGCCTCGGATAAGTCGAGAGTACGCTCATAAGAGTCGAAGTTTTCGCTTACAAAATAGAGCTTCAGGTCACCGAAGGGCATATAAGCTTGCGACCAGCAAGTGAGAAAATTAGCTTCGATTTCTTTCTGAGCTTTGACGTATTTACCTGAAAGAGCAAGCTTCTGTGCTTTTAGATAAGATTCGTAAGCACCCTCTTTTTTGATGGTACGAGGATGTCCTGTCCAAAGGGTATCGTGATTAAGAGAAATCACATCGGTACCCACCGAGCTATAGCACATAGCACCGAGTGAGCCGTTACCGAGGGGCAAGGCCTCCATATAATGCTTTGCGGGTTTGTTGTAGTATAGAAGTTCGTTATACATAAAACTCCTCCAAATTTATCTTTCGAGCAAGTATGCTTTACCTCTGAAATCACTATCAAGGTCACTGCCGAAGCTCTTTGTGATTTGCCAATCTGAGAGATATTCTTCTACGGGCGGATTTGCTCCGTCCTTGAATGTATGTACTATCATCAGAGCCTTGTCACCTTTTTCACGAAGTACAATCTGATAACCTGTGGGATCATTGTAATCTTCAGCTGTACACTCGATGATTCTTGTATAGCCATCCTTGATGATGGGTGCGATTTCACCGTAAAACTTAATAGCATCAAGGGCTATCTGCCAGTTTTCATCGGGTATATCGAAGATTTCACCGCTGAGACAAAGTCTGCCGAGGAAGCCCGCAGTAAGGCTATAATTGACTCTGTGAATGTCATCTTCCTTGCGAAGTACCGCCCAAATCTGACTCTGTGAGGGTTTAATCATTCTCTGCACATTGGCAGCAATGATGGGGATGCTCTTACATTCGTGGGCATCTGAAAAGCTTGCCTGAGAGCAAAGCTCCATAGTTGAAGGCTCAAGTCGATGGCCACCACTTGCACAGTTTTCGATTACGAGGTCAGGAAGCTTTTCGTGGATACGCCTGAAGTATCCCTGACTACCAAGCACATACTGACGAAGTCCCTCACCGAGACTTTCAGCACCGTCACAACCAACACCGATATTTTCGTTATAATCCACCTTAAGATAGCCATAACCACTGTCGCCGAGAAGTTTTATTACCTTTTCGTCAAGATAGTTAAAGCACCATTCGTCACGCATATCAAGGAATCTGTGACCGCCAACCGAAAGTGGTACCCCCTGACGAGAAAGCAAATGATCGGTTTCGTTATATATAGCCGAAAGCGGAGCGACATTTTCCATCTCAAACCATATGCCGGGTATAAGACCGTAGGATTTTATCATATCGCAAACAGGCTTAAGACCGTCGGGAAACTGTGTTCGGTTTACATTCCAGTCACCGATGGTATCCCACCATTCTTTGCCATCTTCCTTGTACCAACCGCTGTCCATAACAAGATAACGGATACCGCTTCCCTGAAGCTTCTTTGCAGTTTTTTCAAGATTATCAATTGTTGGATTGCCCCATGATGTGCAGTACTCGTTGAAAATTATGGGCAGGTCTGCATCAACAGAAGAAATTGTGGGATTCTGAGCTTTTACAAGCATATCACAGACCTTGTTGAGGCTTTCACCAACGGCAACAACGGCCTTGGGTGAGGTGAAGCTTTCACCGGGAAGAACATCCTTGCACCAATGACCGTAATCGTAATCGGCAAGACCGCCAACAAGTGTGAGAGGCTCCTTATGTCTGAATAGCTCAATCTGCCAGCTAGAGGGACAGTAAAGCTGTACGCCGATAAATTCGCCTTTTTCGCTGACTTCAACTGCTACAAAGGGAAACCACTTACGGACGGGCATTGAGCCTATCTGTCCGAACTTTTCAATTCTGATGCCATGACCACTCCATGAACGCTCCATATTAAGCGAAGTCAGCTTCTGACTTAACAGCTTACCCTCAGCACTCCAAAATGAGGTCGCTCTGTGGAGAGTGTCTGCAGTTATATCTTCAATGCAGAATGACGAGAGCATTTCGAGTGTTGCAATAGAATCTGAATTGTTTTCAAAAACTGTATAGCACTCGTAAATATCGTTTTTCCTGATATGATAAGCAGTTATTTTGTATCCGTCACTTGACTCATAAACTGTCTTATCCTCATCGTCAATGACTTTCTTGCATTTCCAAACACTTTCACTTTCTGCCATAGAAATGCCGTTTATAAAATGTCCGCCGAAGCTGTCACCACGGACTCTGAACTGAATTCCAAAATTCATATTTTCACCTCCGGATGTTTAAAGTTTCCATTCTTTTTTCAATATTGCATACTGATAAGTATTTTCGTATATTGGATTACCATTTTTGTCATTTACAAATGTTACAAACTCACGGAACAGACCTTCACACCGCATACCAAGTTTTTCACAAAGCTTCTGACTTGCGGTATTGTAATCCTCGGTATAAGCGTAAATTCTTCTTGCACCTTTTTCATTGAAAAGATAATCAAAGAACGCTTTTGCCGCTTCGTAAGCATACCCCTTACCGTGATAATCCGGGTGAATCATCCAACAGGGACTGAAGGTATCAATCACGGCATTTTTCTCATCAGGTGCGGCGGTTTCAGGTATAGCATCAATCTCACCGATAACCTTGCCGTTTTCTTTAAGTACAATAGCAAAATAGTATTCCGTATCTTTTGCTCTTTCGAGTACAGCATTGGTTGCTTCTTCAAGAGAATTCACCTTCATACAAGCAAAACAGTGAACTATAGGTTCTTTCAGAAATTCATAAACATCCGCAGCATCATTTACAATGAAGGGACGCAGTATCAATCTTTCGGTTTCAATCATTTTTTCACCTACAAATTCTTATTTGGTCGAAATAATTATAACACATCTATTTCCTAATTACAATCAATCATATTATCTCAAAATTTTATTGCCTCTGAGCCTAATCAGGTTTCCTTACTAGGTTTATAAAAAGTAAAAGACACCTCAATCGAACCGCATTAGTTCAGATTTGGGATGTCATTCAATTTTCGAACCACCCTTATATAACAGCTACCGCCGGGGATTTCTCCCCAGCGGCAAATTCAATAATCAGTTGCTGTTTATCTTTCAAATGTTATCGTCTTTGTTTCACCCTCAGCAAATGTTACATCCTTCTTTTCACCACCGTAAACGCTGACCTTGATAGTCTGATCTTTGTCACTTGTGATCGTGAGTGTAACGTTTTCTGCAGTCCATTCAAGGTCAACCTCGGCATTTGTTCTTGCTCGAAGACCTTCTATACTGCCTTCACTCCATTCATCGGGAAGTGCGGGTAAGGCTTCAATTACGCCTGTGTTTGAGTAAAGGAGCATTTCATCGATGATGCCGATTGTACCTATGCTTGTGTCGGTGCAGAAAACACCCCAACCGTCGTGGGTATTGTGGTCGGTCATCATTGATGTGTAATAGATGTTATCTGCCATAAGAGCCATAAGAGAGTTGTAGCAGGAATCGGCATTTTTAAGTCTTGCAGCAACAAGTGCCTTGTGTACCCAACCGTGAGATGCGATATCATCTTCGCCTTCGTTTTCTCTGTTACGGTTTGCAATAGCCTGATTACA
>JAZRQQ010000077.1:0-28863 GCA_045649935.1 Acutalibacteraceae bacterium
CCTACCGCCCCGTATAATAAAAAACAAACAACTTACCCTCCACGGTGTACAGCCTTCTCCGACAGCTGCCGCTTCCGGAGAAGCAAAAAACCTTCCGGGATATAAAAATCCGACCTTTTCCGACCTATCCTTTGTGGTAGATTATATTACTGTGCACAAAATATTGTACCACTTCTGAAGCTGACGTCACCGACGGAAATCTTCTAACAAACTGCACAAAATGTGTGAATGAATTTTTATCACCTTGTAACAAAATGACAAAAACTATTGAAATTCTGAATGAGGAGTGCTATTATGTTATATGTAGGATTGTAATGGTGGGGAAGTATGACTTTTTCTGCCCCCAAGACTAATTAAAATGCAAAGAGGGTGTATTAATGGCCGAAAAGAAACAACGTGGCGATGACGTTGCCCTTTATCTGTTCCATCAGGGCAACAATATGAAAGCCTATGAATATATGGGCGCTCATAAAGTAGAGGGCGAAGAGAATCTTTACTCCTTCCGTGTGTGGGCTCCTCATGCAGTAGCGGTAAGTGTTGTCGGTGATTTCAACGGCTGGGACGAAAGCAAAGGCATAATGAATAAAATCAACGATGCAGGTATGTGGGAATGTTATCTCTCCGATGTAAAGGAGTTTGATAACTATAAGTTTATGGTTACATCTCCTCAGGGAAAGAAAACCGCAAAGAGCGACCCCTATGCTTTTCACAGTGAAACAAGACCCGGCACTGCTTCAAAAATCTATGATCTTTCAGGCTATAAATGGGGAGATGGAGACTGGCAGAAGATGAAGGAAACAGTAAATGTCTACGAGTCTCCTATGAATATATACGAGGTACACGCAGGCTCCTGGAAAATCTACGGTGAGGAAGCACCCTATTCATACAGAGACCTTGCCAAAGAGCTTATTCCTTATGTAAAGGATATGGGCTACACTCACATTGAGCTTATGCCTCTTTCAGAATATCCCTTTGACGGCTCATGGGGCTATCAGGTAACAGGCTACTTTGCCGCTACCTCAAGATACGGCGCTCCCAAGGATCTTATGTATTTTATTGATAAGTGTCATCAGAACGGTATCAGCGTCATCCTCGACTGGGTACCTGCCCATTTCCCGAAGGATGAGCACGGTCTTGCCAATTTTGACGGTGACGCCTGCTACGAATATAAGGATGACCGTAAGGGTGAACATAAATCCTGGGGTACAAAGGTATTCGACTTCGGCAGAAACGAGGTTGTTTCCTTCCTTACAAGCTCTGCTAATTTCTGGCTTGATAAATATCATATTGACGGTCTCAGAGTTGATGCCGTTGCATCTATGCTCTATCTTGATTATGACAGAGACCACGGTCAGTGGGTAGCCAACAAATACGGCGGAAACGAAAACCTTGAAGCTGTTGACTTCTTAAGAAAGCTCAACGAGGGTATTTTCCGTGAGCATAAGAATCCTCTTATGATTGCTGAAGAAAGCACTGCATGGCCCCTTGTTTCAAAGCCGACTGATATCGGCGGTCTTGGCTTTAACTTCAAGTGGAATATGGGCTGGATGAACGATGCCCTCAAATATTTCTCAATGGACGGTCTTTCAAGAAAGTACAATCACAATCTGCTCACCTTCTCCTTCTTCTATGCTTTTTCCGAAAACTTCATTCTTCCTATCTCACACGATGAGGTTGTTCACGGAAAATGCTCACTTATCGGCAAAATGCCCGGTGAATATGAAGAAAAGTTCAAGGGAATACGTTCTTTCTTAGGCTATCTTATGGCTCATCCCGGTAAAAAGCTTACCTTTATGGGACAGGAATTCGGTCAGTTTATTGAATGGAAATATGACAGCGGACTTGACTGGGTGCTTCTTGAGTATGAAAAACACCAACAGCTTAAGGAATATGTAAAGAAGCTCAATCATATTTATCTTAAATATCCTTCATTCTGGGAAATCGATTACAGCTGGGAAGGCTTCAAATGGCTCGTAAGCGACGATAAGAACAACAGCGTTATCGCTTTCTCAAGAAAAGATAAAAACGGCGGTGAAATTGTAACTGCCTGTAACTTCACTCCTGTTTACCGTGAAAAATACTCTTTCGGTGTTGAAAGAGAGGGTGTATACGAGGTTGTTCTTAATTCTGACAGCAAGGAATTCGGTGGTGACGGTCTCGGCACAAAGACAAGAGTAACATCAAAGAAGGCTCCTATGCACGGCTTTGAAAACAGCATTACCGTTGACCTTCCCGGTCTTTCTTGTGTAATGCTTAAGTATAAGCCAAAGGCTCAGAGAAAAAAAGAAGCAGCCGACAAATAAAGTAAAAGCCGGATATTAAACCGACAAAAATAAATTAATCATATATAAAGAAACGGAGGAAAACACAATGGTCAAGAAAACAGAATGTCTTGCAATGCTCCTTGCCGGCGGTCAGGGCAGCAGACTCGGTATACTTACCAAAAACATCGCAAAACCCGCAGTTCCCTATGGCGGAAAGTACCGCATTATCGACTTCCCCCTTTCAAACTGCATCAATTCAGGTATTGAAACTGTAGGTGTTCTCACCCAGTATCAGCCCCTCGAGCTCGACGACTATATCGGCAACGGCCGTCCCTGGGACCTTGACAGATCCTACGGCGGCGTACATGTGCTTTCACCTTATCAGCAGATCAAGGGTACAGAATGGTACAAGGGCACAGCCAATGCTATCTATCAGAACATAAAATTTATCGACCGTTATATTCCCGAATATGTAGCCGTTCTTTCAGGTGACCATATTTATAAGATGGACTATAACAAGATGCTCCGCTTCCACAAGGAAAAGGATGCAGCCTGCACAATTGCAATGCTCGAAGTACCCTGGGAAGAGGCATCACGCTTTGGTCTTATGTTCGTAAACGACGACGGCTCAATCAGCGAATTTGAAGAAAAGCCGAAGAATCCCAGAAGCAACAAGGCTTCAATGGGTGTTTATATCTTCACCTGGAGCAAGCTCCGTCAGTACCTTATTGACGACGAAAACAATCCTGATTCAGGCAACGACTTCGGTCACGATGTTATTCCCGCAATGCACAATAACGGTGAGAGAATGTTTGCTTATCAGTTTGACGGCTATTGGAAGGATGTAGGTACAATCGACAGTCTCTGGGAGGCTAACCTTGACCTTCTCAATCCCAAGGTTGACCTTGATCTTTCCGATGACAGCTGGAAGATTTATTCAAGAAATCCCGACGCACCTCCTCATTATGTTGCTGCAGCTGCCAAGGTTGAAAATTCAATGATAGGCGAAGGCTGTTATATAGGCGGTGAGGTTGACTATTCCGTTCTCTTCTCCAACGTTACTGTTGAAGAGGGTGCAACCGTAAGATATTCAATCATTATGCCCGGCACAACAATCAAGGCAGGCGCTGTTGTAGAATATTCAATTGTTGCTGAAAATGCAGTAATCGAAGAAAATGCAAAAGTAGGTGCAAGCCCTGAAGATGTTACAGACCGTGACGAATGGGGTGTAACGGTTATCGGTGAAAAGGTAACAATCGGTAACGGTGCTGCTGTAAAAGCAAAAGAAATGATTGATACAGATGTAAAGGGGGTTAAATAATATGTTTGCTTCAGATGTATTGGGTATTATATATTCAAATGTTTATGACGATCACCTCAGTGAGCTGACAAGTGTGCGTACTATGGGTTCAGTACCCTTCGCAGGAAGATACAGACTTATTGACTTTGTCCTTTCAGGTATGGTTAACAGCGGTATCACAAAGGTAGGTATCAGCACAAAGGCCAACTATCAGTCACTTATGGATCACTTAGGCTCAGGTCAGGCATGGGACCTTTCAAGAAAAAGAGACGGTATGACTATCCTGCCTCCCTTCAATCTTTCAGGCAGCGGCGTTTATCAGAGCCGTCTTGAAGCATTACAGGGTATGCTCGGCTATATTGAAAAATCAGATAAGGACTATGTTGTTCTTGCTGACTGTAACGCAGTATGCAACATCAATTACAAGGACCTTCTTGATGCTCACCAGGAAAGCGGTGCAGATATTACCATCGCTTACAAAAGAGGTGTTGCTCCCAAGCTTAAGAACATTATGACCTTCGAGCTTGAAGGAAACGATATTAAAAAGGTTACCGTTGATCAGCACGGTGAAGAAGCCTGTAACTATGCACTTAACATTATCGTTATGAGCCGTGTTCTTCTTCAGAGAATTATTACCTCTGCTGCTGTTTCGGGCGCAATCCGTGAAAGCTTTGAAAACGAAGCAATTGCAAAGAATATCGGTAAGCTCAGCATTAAGGGCTACAAGGTTGAAACCTACGCAAAGACAATCGACTCTCTTCAGAGCTATTATGATATCAGCATGCAGCTTCTTTCAGGTGAGTTCAAGGATCTTTTCTCAAAGGAAAATCCCGTTTATACAAAGGTACGTGACGATATGCCCGCTATTTACGGCGTATGCGCAAAGGCATCAAATTCTCTTGTAGCTGACGGCTGTATCATCAAGGGTACCGTTGAAAATTCCGTTCTTGCAAGAGGTGTTCAGGTTGCTGAAGGCGCCGTAATCAGAAATTCAATTATTATGCAGGACTGCTTTATCGGTGCAGGTGCAACTATCAACTGTGCAATTCTCGACAAGGATGTTGTAATCAAGCCTAACCGTGAGCTCAGCGGTGCAGAAAGCTATCCTATCTATATCGGAAAGGGTACTACCGTATAAATTAATCTGCGTTTTAAGGCAAAACCCGGAAAGGAATTATATCAACTATGAAAGTATTATATGTATCAAGTGAAGCTCTTCCCTTTATGGCCAGCGGCGGACTCGGTGACGTTGCCGGTTCTCTCCCTCAGGCTCTGAGAAAGAGACTTATGGGCTGCCGTGTTGTAATGCCACTTTATGACACCATAAAGCAGGAGCTTAAGGATAAAATGACCTTCATCACCAATATTTCTGTTCCCGTTGCATGGAGAAGACAGTATTGCGGTATTTTCCAGGCAAAGCATGAAGGCGTTATCTATTACTTCATCGATAATCAGTATTATTTCAAGCGTGACACTATCTACGGTCACTATGACGATGCAGAGAGATTCACCTTCTTTGCCCGCGCAGTTCTTGAAATCTTACCCGTAATCGACTTCAAGCCCGACATTATCCACTGTAATGACTGGCAGTCTGCACTTACACCCGTATTCTATACCACCTTATACAGTAAGGATCCCTGGTATCAGGGCATTAAGACAGTTTTCACAATTCACAACATTCAGTATCAGGGCACATACGGTCTTGAGCTTATCAATGATGTTGTCGGTCTTAATCCCGCGGATACATCTGTTCTTGAATACGACGGTGATGTAAACTTTATGAAGGGTGCTATTGAATGTGCCGACAAGGTAACAACAGTTTCTCCTTCCTATGCCAATGAGATTCTTGACCCCTGGTACAGTCACGGTCTTGATACTATTCTCCGTGACCGTCAGTGGAAATTACAGGGTA
Source organism: Acutalibacteraceae bacterium (assembly GCA_045649935.1). Classification (GTDB taxonomy): domain Bacteria; phylum Bacillota; class Clostridia; order Oscillospirales; family Acutalibacteraceae; genus UBA6857. Next base: position 5,477 of record JAZRQQ010000077.1, read on the forward strand.
TTCTCAACGGTATTGATATTATCAACTACGATCCCGAAAAGGATAAGAATATTCTTCAGAACTATACTGTCAAGGATGTTAAGGACGGCAAGGCAGCAAACAAGAGAGATCTTCAGGCTGCTATGAATCTGCCTCAGAGTCCCGACACACCCGTTATCGGTATTGTAACCCGTCTTGTTTCCCACAAGGGACTTGACCTTATCAAGGGTATTCTTGACGAGCTTCTTTATACTACTGATGTACAGATTGCTCTTCTCGGTTCAGGTGACTGGCAGTACGAGAATTTCTTCAAGGAAATGGCTGCCAAGTATCCCGATAAGGTAGGTATTACAATCGGCTTTGTTCCTGCTCTTGCAAGAAAGATTTATGCCGGTGCCGATTTATTCCTTATGCCCTCAAAGAGTGAGCCCTGCGGTCTTTCACAGATGGTTGCTCTTCGTTACGGCACAGTGCCCATCGTCCGTGAAACAGGCGGTCTTCGTGACTCTATTTCCGACAGCGGTGACGGTGAAGGTAACGGCTTTACCTTCAAGACCTACAATGCACACGATATGCTCGGCGCTATCAGAAGAGGTCTTGACGCTTATGCAAACAAGGAATACTGGGATGCTCTTGTTGTCAGAGCTATGGAATGTGACTGCAGCTGGGGCAAGAGTGCTAACGAGTACATCAAGATGTACAAGGAGCTTCTTAAGTAATTTACAATCACATATTAAAAGTCACCGGTATTCATTTACCGGTGATTTTTTTCTTTCTCCAAAGATTATTTTATCTTTTTACTTACTTCACGGACCTTGCTCCGCCTGCATTTTTTTACCAAAAAAAAGAAAAAACTTATTGACAAAGCTGTTTTTCTGTGATAAAATCCATTCAGTTAGTGTAAACTAATCGTTTTTATTAAGGCTTTAGTTAGTCTTGTCTAATCAGGAGGAATATATCGTGAATTTACTTAAGGCAGAAATCGGAACAGAATATACTATTATTGATATTGTCACCGATGACGATGAGCTTAATGCCTTTCTTTTTTCTCTTGGCTGTTACAGTGGTGAGCCCATTACAGTTATCTCTCACTTAAAGGGCAGCTGTGTTATTTCCGTTAAGGACGGAAGATACAATATAGACAATCAGCTTGCTGAAGCTATTATTATCGGATAAAAATAACGGCAGAGTCTGTCTGCCGATTACTTTCAGAGACTGAGTTAGTCTGATATAACTCAGCAGAAAAAATTATTTGTTCAAACATATATTTCAGGAGGTCTCATTTATGAGAATCGCTTTGACGGGTAACCCTAACAGCGGTAAAACAACGATGTACAATGCTCTTACCGGTGCCAACGAAAAGGTCGGCAACTGGGCAGGGGTTACCGTTGATAAAAAAGAACGTTCAGTCAGAAAAATCTATTGCAGTGCTGCAGGGGAAATAATTGCCGTTGACCTTCCCGGCGCTTATTCTATGTCTCCCTTTACATCGGAGGAAAGCATTGCAAGTACATATGTAAAAAATGAAAATCCCGATGTTATTGTAAATATCGTGGATGCTACCAATCTGAGCCGCAGCCTTTTCTTTACTACTCAGCTTCTTGAGCTTGATATTCCCGTTGTTGTGGCACTTAATAAGACGGATATCAACCGTAAAAAAGAAACTGTGATTGATACTGCTCTTCTTTCAGAGGCTCTCGGCTGTCCCGTAGTTGAAACAATTTCAACCTCCTCTGACGGTCTTTCCGAGCTTATGAAAATTACCGCAGAGCAGAAAGGCAAAAATCAGAAGGCTCCCTATTCTCAGGGATATGTTGACCTTACCGATAAAAAAGCAGTAAAGGAAGCAGACAGAAAGCGCTATGCCTTTGTAAACAGTATTGTTAAATCCGTTGAAAGCCGTAAGGTGCTCACCAAAGACATAAATTATCAGGACAAGATAGATGCCGTCCTTACGAATAACCGTATCGGTCTTCCTATATTTGCCCTTATTATGTTTGCTGTTTTCTGGATTTCGCAGGCAGGTCCCGGTGTATGGATTGCCGATTGGCTTACTGCTGTTCTTGAAAAAGGTCAGGAGCTGATAGGCAGCTTACTCAGTGACGCAAGTCCTATTCTCTATTCTCTTCTTGTTGACGGTGTTATAGGCGGTGCAATTGCTGTTATCGGCTTTCTGCCCCTTGTTATGGTAATGTATTTCCTTATCGCTCTTCTTGAGGACTGCGGTTATATGGCAAGAGCATCTGTTGTTCTTGATCCTATCTTCAAAAAGGTAGGACTTTCGGGCAAATCAATTATTCCTTTCGTTGTAGGTACAGGCTGTGCTGTTCCCGGTGTTATGGCTTGCCGTACTATCCGTAACGAGCGTGAGCGCAGAGCTACAGCTATGCTTGCACCCTTTATGCCCTGCGGTGCCAAGCTTCCCGTTATTGCTCTTTTTGCCGGTGCATTTTTTGAAGATGCTTCATGGGTAGGTCCCCTTATGTATTTTGCGGGTATACTTATTATCTTTTTCGGTGCACTTCTTATCAATAAAATTACAGGCTACAAAGCAAAGAAATCCTTTTTTATAATCGAGCTTCCCGAATATAAGCTTCCTTCTCTTCCCAGAGCCTTCGGTTCAATGTGCTCAAGAGGTAAGGAATATATAGTCAAGGCAGCTACTATTATTCTTCTTTGTAATACTGCTGTTCAGGTTATGCAGTCCTTCAACTGGAATCTTCAGGAGGCAGAAACTGCTGATGCGTCAATCCTTGCTTCAATTGCAGGTCCCTTTGCATATCTCCTTGTCCCCGTTGTCGGTGTTCTTTCCTGGCAGCTTGCAGCAGCAGCAATTACAGGCTTTATTGCAAAGGAAAATGTTGTCGGCACACTTGCAGTCTGCTTTGTAGGTCTTGAAAACCTTATAGATACGGAAGAGCTGGCTCTTATGGAGGGTGCAGGTACGGAGGTTGCTTCAGCCTTTGCTATTACAAAGGTTGCTGCTCTTGCTTACCTTATGTTCAATCTTTTCACTCCTCCCTGCTTTGCGGCTATCGGTGCTATGAACAGCGAAATGAAAAGTGCAAAATGGCTCTGGAGCGGTCTTGCTCTTCAGCTCGGCACAGGCTTTACAGTAAGCTTCATTGTATATCAGGCAGGTACCCTTATCACAACAGGCTCCTTAGGTGCAGCCTTTGTCCCCGGTCTTGCAGCAGTGATAATTTTTGCAGGAATTCTCTCCTTCCTCTGCATCAATGCTGACAGAAAGCTTAAGGCTGAGCTTGCTTTAAAGGACAAAAAGAATATAAAGACAAGTGTAAAATAATTTCTGACGGAGTTTAAAAATGGATAATATTATTGTTATTGCCTTATTGGTAATTGTTATAGGTCTTGCATCCTTATATATTTATAAATCTAAAAAAAGCGGTAAAAAATGTATCGGATGCTCTGAAAGCTGTAACTGCTCCGGCAGCGGTAAAGGCTCCTGCTGCGGTTACGGAAAAACAAAGAAATAAAATATTCCTTATAATCAGTTTGTTACAAAGAAGAGACAGAGAATCTTTCTCTGCCTCTTCTTTTTTTACCGTATAAAATATGAAACAGCAAGTCCGGCAAAAAGACCTGCAAGAGCAACAAAAGAAAGCTTCAGCATTTCCGTCAATCTGCTTCTTCTTATTTTTGTAGGCGGTGCTTTATCTGTACTCCCCGCAATTATACCTGCTCTTTCACGTATCTTACCTTCACTGAGGGACGCGTATTCGGGCTTTACAAAAAACAGTATCCTTTCAAAGTAATCACAATCCGTTTCATTTACCTCAACTACCTGACGGTTAACTCCCTTTATCATAAAAAATACCTCACAGAATAATTTCTTCCTTTTTAGTTTTGTAATAATATTATTTTTTATGCCTTGAATTTAATTACAAAAAATGCTATTGTAAAATACGAGGTGTATCCGATGCGTAACTTTCAGAAAGAACTTGAAAAAATTATAGAATACAATCAGCAAAAGGGGATTGTTCCTACCCTTATGCTCCATGCCTGCTGTGCACCCTGCAGCAGCTACTGTCTTGAATATCTTTCGGAATATTTTAAAATTACTGTTTTCTATTATAATCCGGGTATTTATCCCGCTGAAGAATACAGCCACCGTGTTTCGGAGATTAAAAGACTTATCAGTGAAATGACCTTTAAAAATCCCGTATCATTTATTGAGGGGGATTTTAACCCCGATGATTTTTATTCTGCGGTAAAGGGCTACGAAAAATGCAGAGAAGCAGGGGAGAGATGCTTTATCTGTTACAGACAGAGACTTCTTGAAGCTGCAAAAAAAGCCAAAGAGTTCAATTACGATTATTTTACAACTACCCTTTCAATCAGCCCTCTTAAGAATGCTGAAAAAATAAACGAAATCGGCGAAGAGCTTGAAAAAGAGCTTGGTGTAAAGCATCTTCCGTCTGATTTTAAAAAGAAAAACGGATACAAAAGATCTATCGAGCTTTCAAAAGAGCATAATCTTTACAGACAGAATTACTGCGGCTGTGTATTCTCAATAAATAAAGAAGAATAAAGCTTCCCCTTTCAATACATACTATTATCAGTATGATGAAAGGGGATTTCTTATGGAAAATGATACCACAAAGCTTTTAAGGGAATGTGATTCGGGAGCAAAAACAGCCATCAACTCAATAAATGAAATGCTCAATAAGGTGAAGAATCCGTCTCTTCTCTCTGTTCTTACAAAAAGCCTTCTCACCCATCAGGATTTACAGGTAAAAATCGGTCAGGCTCTTGTTGAAGCGGGTGCAGATACAAAGGATCCGCCCGTTATGGCAAAAATAATGTCATGGGCAAAAATAAATATGAAAATGATGGAACACAACGAAGATAAAACAATTGCAGAGCTTGTCCTTGACGGCTGTAATATGGGTATAAAGCAGCTCTGCTCCTTTGTAAATGAATACAGTGAAGCTGACGAAAAAGCTCAGTCACTTGCAAAAAAGCTTATCAAAGAAGAAGAAAGACTCATTGACGAACTGAAAAGCTATTTATAAAAAATAATCCGTCAGCGGTTAAACTGACGGATTTATTATTATGTTTAGATTAATAAGCAATTACATATTCTTCATCAACTGCTACATCTACGCCTGCATTAAGAGTTGCAAGAACCTTGATTGCAACGTCGATATCGAATCTGAACTCATAGAACGCATATGTCATATTACCTGTTGCCTTGTCAATCTTGGCTGTAACCTTACAGTCATGGTAAGCAACGGAGCTGGACTGAAGACCGGGAACATTATCAGCAATCTTTGCAGGATCCATAATCCAGAAGATTGCGTTTGTCTTTAAGCCTGAATCGGGAACGGGATCAGTTTCGGGATTAATCATAATAACCACTTCATATTCTGTGCCTTTATCGGTGCAGGTTGCATCTGCAACATCTGCCTCAGTAAGCTTACTTACGAAATCCATACCGCCTACGGGATAGTGCTCGGCAATATCTGCGCCTGTCCATTCAACAGGAGTAAAGTCGGGAGTTACGAATTTTGCAACAAGGGTATCGCCAAGTGACTGTAAGGCTGAAGGAAGCTCTATGTTAGCTACTCTGATATCCTGATAGTTTCTTGTTGCCTTGGTAGCGTTTGTCTTGATTTTATTTGCGCTTTCATTGAAAAGAGCAATAATTTCACCCTTTGTTGAAGGTGCGCCCGTTGACGGTGCTGCCGGTTCTGTAGGCTGAACTGCATCTGTTGCGGGAGCAGCTGTTGTAGTAGCCTCGGTAGCAGGTGCCTGAGTCACAGGTGCTGCTGTTGTGGGAGCCTGAGTTACGGGAGCTGCCGTTGTAGGTGCTACTGTTACGGGAGCAGCTGTTGTATCTTCAACTGATTCAACTACGCCTGCGCCCTCTTCAGGTACTGCAGTAATATTGGTAAGTGAGCCGGCAAAATTACCTAATGAGAATATAAAAATTGCCGCAAAAGCAATGGTCAGACCTACCTTTACTTCTTCATTCATATTGCTGAAAAATTCTTTAATTCTGTTCATTTTCAAATATCTCCTTTCAGATATCCGATTTCAATCACAATTATTATATTACATTTATAAAAATAGTTCAAGTAGTGTGTATAAAATATTTCACAAAGATGTTAATTCTTTTTATCTTGACTTATATCTGTACGAGTGCTAATATTTATATATGCAAATATTCAAAGGAGAAATTGATATGAAAAAAGCAGTAAACAAAAACCCCTTGTGGCAGACTCTGCCCGGAGAAAGAAAAAGCTATTATTCTTATTTTCTCGGTCAGAATATGATTTACAGCCTTGTTTCGGCTTATCTGACCACATTCCTTCTTCTTATCGGCGTAAACCCGGTAAAATCAGCAGCAGTTATGCTCATTGTTAAAATCTGGGACGCAGTAAATGACGCTATCTTCGGTGTTATTTTTGATAAGATTTCTTTTAAAAGCGGTAAAAAATTCATCCCCTGGCTCAAAATTGCCTGCGCACTCACTCCCGCCGCAACTATTGCAGTATTTATTATCCCCACAGCAGCAAGTGAAACCGTAAAGCTTATCTGGTTTGCCATTGCTTATATTATCTGGGATACAGCCTATACTCTCTGTGACGTTCCCGCCTTCGGTATTATCACCTCTATGACCACAAGCATAGAGGAAAGAAATACAATTCTTTCTCTCAAGGGCATTAGCGGCGGTATCGGTACAGCTCTTACCACCGTTCTTGTAACCTTACTTATCAGTGAATTCATCGGTCTCGGCTACGGCTGGGTTTCAATTATCGTAGCTGTGGTTGCTATGGCTACAATGTTCCCCGTATGCTACTGCTGTCAGGAAAGACATAAGAGCATTGACGAAGAGCAGTTCACCGTAAGAAGAATGATTAAATACATTCTGAGCAACAAGTATCTTCTTATTTACTATCTCGGATATATTTTCTATTCGGGCGCTCAGACCTACGGTGCACTTCATCTTATTATGGCTTACTATATTTACAACAATACCCTTGCTTCTCTTATCACCGGTACTGTTGCAGCTCTTCCTCAGCTTGTTATGGCTCTTCTCGTTCCGAAAATTATCAGAAAGATTGACAAGACAAAGCTCTTCAGAATATCTGTTCTTGCTTCTCTTCTTCTTTCCTTCCTTATCATTCCTACAAGAAACAGCTTTGTTCTCTTTGTTATTGCTTATATGCTCCGTGCAATTCCTCTCGGTATTATGGGTGTTCTTTCCTTCACCTTTACTCCCGACTGTGCCGAATACGGACAGTATACAACGGGCACCGAGGCCAAGGGTATCACCTTTGCTATCCAGACCTTTGCTGTCAAGCTTGCAGCAGCAGTTTCCGGCTCACTCGGTCTTGCTCTTCTCGGCTTCTTCGGCTTTAAAACCTTTGAAGGTGTTGACAGCTTTGAAGGTCTTCAGGCAATTGACGCAATCTCACAGCAGACTCCCGAAGCACTCAACGGTCTCTGGTTCACTTACAATGTAGTTCCCATTATCGGTCTTGCTATCGGTCTTGCTATCTGGATGTTCTACAAGCTCAACGATAAGGACGTTCAGGTTATGGCTGACTACAATGTCGGCAACATCACAAAGGAAGAAGCTGAAAAGCTCCTTTCAAGAAAATATTAATAGCTCATTCCTCTGCTTATTTCCAATAGGCAGAGGACTTTTTCTGTCTGCCGTATTATAAAATGCTTTTTCTTAGTATAATTATACAAAATTTATTTATCTTATACCGAAATTAAGTACATATTGTTGACATCACAACAGATTTGGTATATTATGAAGGTTACAATAAGCAACTGTTATAACTGTTGCTGTTAACCTTGTTCCGAAAGGAGTAATTTTATGGAAAAATTTCTTTATTTAATTCCCCTGGTTGCCGTTCTCGGTCTCATCTATGCTCTTCTTACAGCAATGCGCATCGGTAAAAAGGACCCCGGCAATGAAAGGATGCAGGAAATCTCAGCCGCTATTCACGGCGGTGCAAAGGCTTTCCTTTTCGCAGAATACAAGATTCTTGTTTTTTTTGTTCTTGCTCTTTTTGCTGCTATCGGACTTTTCATTAACTGGACAACTGCGCTTGCATTTATTATCGGTGCAAGCTTCTCAATCGTTGCCGGTTATTTCGGAATGAACGTTGCAACCAAATCCAATGTAAGAACTGCTCAGGCTGCCAAGACAGGCGGTATGAAGTCTGCTCTTTCCGTTGCTTTCTCCGGCGGTGCAGTTATGGGTATGTGCGTTGTCGGTCTCGGCCTTTTAGGTATTTCCGCTATATATGCAATTACTAAGGATGCTGATATGCTCTTCGGCTTCAGCCTCGGTGCTTCTTCAATTGCCCTCTTTGCAAGAGTAGGCGGCGGTATTTATACCAAGGCTGCTGACGTTGGTGCAGACCTTGTAGGTAAGGTTGAAGCAGGTATCCCCGAAGACGACCCGAGAAACCCTGCAGTTATTGCCGATAACGTTGGTGATAACGTAGGTGACGTTGCAGGTATGGGTGCAGACCTTTTCGAAAGCTACGCAGGTGCTATTATCTCAGCTGTTTCTTTAGGTATTGCCGCTTTTGCTGCTACAGAAAATCCCATCTACGGCGCTCTTTTCCCCATCTTTATTGCTGCAGTAGGTGTTCTCGGTTCAATTTTCTCAACCTTCTTTGTAAAGGGAAGCAGCAGCGACCCCCACAAGTCACTTAAAATAGCTACTTATGTTGCTTCTGTTGTAGTGGCTATTGCTGCACTCACACTGAGCTACTTTATGTTCAATTCACTTACATACGGCTTCTCTATTGTTTCAGGTATTGCCGTAGGTACTCTTATCGGTACACTTACAGAAATGTATACTTCCGATAAGTTCCGTGCTGTAAGAAAAATTGCAGAGCAGTCACAGACCGGCTCAGCTACAAATATTATCTCAGGTATTGCTGTAGGTCTTAAATCAACAGCTATGCCCATTCTCCTTATCTGTATCGGTATTTTTGTTTCCTATGCATGCTGTAAGAGTGATATTCCCGGAACAGGTATCTACGGTGTTGCTCTTGCTGCTGTAGGTATGCTTTCAACAACGGGTATCACCGTTGCCGTTGACGCATACGGTCCTATTGCCGACAATGCCGGCGGTATTGCAGAAATGTCCGGTCTTGATAAGTCAGTAAGAGAGATTACCGATAAGCTTGACTCCGTTGGTAATACAACTGCTGCTATCGGTAAGGGCTTTGCAATCGGCTCTGCAGCACTTACTGCTCTTGCTCTCTTCTTCTCCTATGCTCAGTCCGTAAAGCTTGAAGAAAACGGTATTGACCTTCTCAATTATCAGGTTGTTATCGGTCTTCTTATCGGCGGTGTTCTTCCCTTCGTATTCTCTGCCTTTACTATGGAATCCGTAAGTAAGGCAGCCTACGAAATGATTGCTGAAGTACGCCGTCAGTTCAAGGCTATCCCCGGTATTCTCGAGGGTACAGCTAAGCCTGACTACAATTCATGTGTTGCAATTTCAACAACTGCTGCCCTTAAGGAAATGATTATTCCCGGCGTTCTTGCTGTTTTATCTCCTCTGGTAGTAGGCTGTGTATTAGGCGTAAGTGCTCTCGGCGGTCTTCTTGCCGGTTCACTTGTAACGGGTGTACTCCTTGCTATCTTTATGTCAAACTCAGGCGGTGCCTGGGATAACGCAAAGAAATATATTGAAAGCGGCGCAAACGGCGGTAAGGGCAGTGAAGCTCACAAGGCTTCCGTTGTCGGTGATACCGTAGGTGACCCCTTCAAGGATACAGCAGGTCCTTCAATCAACATTCTTATCAAGCTTATGACAATCGTTGCACTTGTTTTTGCTCCCTTATTTATGACAATCAACGCAGGTCAGGGCTTCCTGATGTAATCTGAAAAAAATATAAGTGAGGTGTGAAATAACACACCTCACTTTTTTTATACTCTTTCCCAAAGACCCGTGTCTTCGTTTTTATAAAGAATTAATTGACCTCCGATATATATCTCCCTTACTTTATCCGTAATGGGTATATCAAAGCTTTCTCTGCTTCCTGTCTTACCGTTTATACCTCCGAAGGCAGAATAGAACTGAAGGTCTTTTATTTCTTCATTATCAGATACATTTTTTACTGCTCTTATATATCCTGCTGAGCTGCTTACCCCTGCCTTGATATTTATAAAGCTTCCGTCATCACTTACAGAAAAATCGTATATAACAACATCCTTTCTGAGGGTAAAGCCTGAGCCGATAAAATACACTCCGAAAAAAAGAACAACTGCCGATAAAAGTATAATAAATATTTTTTTCATTTTATTTCCTTCTTTCTCTGCCGTTATTGTATCACTGTAAAAAAATTTTTTCAACCCGTTTTTCTGTCTTTCAGAGTGTAATATTAATTAATAAAGGCTGCTGCAGTTTTTTCACTGCAACAGCCATTTTCTATGTTTTTATTTTTTATCTGGGTGCTCTGTCTGAAAGCTTTACAAAGTCGATCTTTTCCATCTTTGTTCTGGGAAGAGCATCCATAATTTCAATCTTTCTCGGGCAGGAATAGCCTTCGAAGTTTTTCTTACAGAAGTCCATAAGCATTTCTTTAACCTTATCGTGATCGTCACTCTTATCTGTAAGAGAAACAACAAGCTTGACATAAGGCTTGCCTTCCTCATCATAACCCTGACACGCACAGCATTCACTGATGTAATGAAGCTCATTGAGTCTTTCTTCAATAGTTGCAGGGTAAATGTTATAGCCGGAAATGATTATAATTCTCTTTACACGGCTTGTGAAGGTAAGGTGTCCGTCCTGGTCAAGGAAACCGACGTCGCCGGTTTTAATCCAGTTTTTGCCGTTTTCATCGGTATAAATACCTGTTTCCTGAATTACATCGTCGGGAAGATATCTGTTCATCATAGTCTCGCCGCTGGCAACAACCTCACCGATTGAGCCTATGGGAAGCTTATTATTGTTTTCGTCCCAGATTTCGATTGTTGTTCCGTAAATAGGAAGACCTACTGTTGTTGACTTATATCTTTCCATATTTGCGTTACTTGTACATACGGCACACATTTCAGTAAGTCCGTAACCTCTTGACAATTTTGCAGGAGAACCTAATGAAGCAAGCTTTGTATTAAAATAGTTAACAAACTCTGTGCTTACAAAATCACCGCCGGCAGAAATAACTGTCAGATTCTTTACGCCTTCATTTTCGAAGTTATTTGCTTCAACCATTTTCTTGAACATATTAGGTACGCCAAGAATCTGCATAACAGTGTACTTTCTTATAAGCTCATTAGCCTGAACCGGATCAAACTTTGCTATCATAATAGGTCTGTATGCATTGCACAGAGCATAGTGCATTGCAACACCGAGACCGTATGCATGGAAGCAGGGAAGAACGCAGAGTGAATATGATTTTGTATAATCGTGAGCAGGATCAAGGGCATACATACTGTAAGCGAGTGCATTAAAGGAATAGTTTGAATGGATAATTGTCTTGCTTCTGCCGGTTGTTCCGCCACCGTGAAGATAAATTGCATCGTCTTTACCGGGATGCTCGATTGTGGGAACAGCGGGAAGGTCAAGAGCCATAATATCAAGATAACGGTATACATTTTCGTGTACAGGTACCTTTGCATTCTGAAGCTCATTTCCCTTTGCATATTTATATGCAGTGCCGTCACAGAAATCTGATGTAGAACATACAATTGTCATATACTTTGTAATTATGCTCACATAAGCTCCTGCAAAAAGGTCGAGCATAAATACACCTTTACTCTTTGTATGCTCCATAATATCCTCAAGCTGTGAGGGAGGAGTAAGAGGATGAACAAAATTGGCAATAACCCCGATTTTACTTAAAGCATAAAACGCTATAAGTGCATGACCGCAGGTAGGAAGAAAAGCGGTAATAACATCGCCTTTTTTAAGTCCCTTTGAAACAAAGAAGGATGCCATTTTTTCAACATCATTGAAAAGTCTTTTTATTGATGTTTCGCTTTCTACATTTGCAACAGGTGTCACAAACGCTGTATAATCGTCGCCTATATCTCTTGATACTCTTTCATAGCTCTTGATAAGATATTCATAGCAGGATTCGTCAAGAGGTCTGTGAAGATAATTTTCTACCGGAATTCTGAAATTGATCATTTTTTCACCTTTTTCTTTTATTTTATATTAGGCATTTTAGCACAACAAAAATAATTGTCAATGTATAATTTATATCAATTTGTTAGAATTGTGACATATTGTTATATTTAGTACTTAAAATAATATATTTTTTATTTTTTTCCATAAAAAAACAGCAGTTCAGGACTGCCGTTTATTTTTTATTTTTACAATATTCCTTCATACAGCATTCATTACACTTTGGTCTTCTTGCTATGCAGACTGCTCTTCCGTGAAGAACAACCCTATGGCAGAAATCATTGCTTTTGTCGGGCTCAATAATTTTTTTAAGCTCAAGCTCAACCTTTTTAGGATCCTTTGTATCTGTAAGACCTATAAGATTTGTTATTCTTATAAGGTGAGTATCTGCCACAATTGCGGGCTGCTTATACACGTCTCCCATAATAAGATTTGCTGTTTTTCTTCCTACTCCGGGAAGGGAGGTAAGCTTTTCAATAGTATCGGGTACCTGACCGCCGAATTCATCTCTTATCTTAATTGAAAGCTCCTTTATATCCTTTGCCTTACCCTTATAAAAGCCACAGGAATATATAATTTTCTCAATATCCTCAACATCTGCATTACAGTAATCCTCAAGAGTGGGATACTTTGAAAAAAGGGCAGGTGTTATTTTATTTACTCTTTCATCAGTACACTGAGCAGACAATCTTGTAGCTATAAGAAGCTCCAGAGGATTAGACGCCGTAAGGGAACAGAGTGCTTCGGGATATTCTTTTTCAAGTGCTTCAACACATAATTTAGCTCGTTGTTTTTTTGTCATATCAATTTTCCTTTAAATTTCTTCTCCAATGAAAAAGATATTGCTGGGCAATACCCTCTACATTCTTTGTACATTCCGGTAAGCCGTCGGGATAAAGCTCACTCATTATTCTTTTTACCCATACATCAACGGGAAAGGCTTCCTTTCTTCCGAAGCCGTAAAGGAGGGTACACTCGGCAACCTTTGCGCCCACTCCCTTGATTTTCATAAGCTCCGCCCTTGCTTCTTCAATAGGCATTTCTTCTATCTTTTTTAGTGAAATTTCTCCACTACAAAGCTTTTCCACAGCATCAACTATGTACTTCGCTCTGAAGCCTGCTCTGAGAGGTGCAAGGTCTTCGGCTGTCAAATTTTTTAGTGCTTCATAATGAGGAAATGTATATGTGTCCTCACCGATTTTTTCTCCATAGCTTTCACAAAGTCTTTTTATTATTCCCGTAATTCGAGGAATATTGTTATTCTGTGAAATTATAAAAGAACAAAGAGCTTCCCATGAATCCTGACGGAGAATTCTTATTCCGTAATATTCATCCCTTGCCCGTTTCAGATATCCGTCACCGTCAAAGGCTGAGGTTATTGTTTTATAATCCGTTTCAAGGTCAAAATAATCCGCCCATATATTTTCAAAATCCTCTAAAGAAGTATTTCTGAAAATAATCTGATTTCCCTTCTGAATAATATTTGTGCTTTTTCCCTTTACTGTTCCGTAAAAAGATCCGTCTTCTTTTTTCTCCCAACGGAAAGCTTGTCCGCAGAAAAGACAAAGTTCAACGTCTATACACTCTATATTTTCCAAAATTGTATCATTTTCAGCTTTTATTACTTTCAATGTGTTTCACCTCTTTTAACTTAATTATAGCTTTTTAAGCCCTTTAAATCAATATTTTTCAATAAAAGACTTGCAAGAAGGCAAATAATATGGTAATATAATATGGTGTTGTACTATGTAAATTATTGTATCTGTAGTTATTTATATATTTATATATTAATATATACACACTATTTTATCAAGCATTTTTTTAAATTCAAGGAGGTTAAATTATGGATTCTTTTGATGAAATCTGGGAACTTGTACAAGAGCAGCTTAAGGTTTCCGTAACGGAAGTAGCATACAATGTCTGGCTCAGTCCTCTTAAATTCGTAAAATTTCAGAATGATACGGTTTATCTTTCAATTACCGAATTCAAAAAACGCATTATTGCGGATAAATTCTCTTCTATTATCAATTCAGCCTTTGAAACCGTTTTAGGCTTCCCCGTAAATATCGAATACGTTATTCCCAATGAGCACGTCAAGAATGACGAAGACGGTCAGGAAAATAAATCAGATATAAACGAATATGATTATACCTTCTCTAACTTTATTACCGGACCTTCAAATCGTTTTGCCCACGCAGCGGCAATCAACGTAGCCAACAATCCCGGTAAAGCATATAACCCTCTTTTCATTTACGGTCATTCAGGTCTTGGAAAAACTCATCTTCTCCTTGCAATTATGAATGAAATAAAATCTGCAAACCCCGACGCAAATATCATTTACACAAGCGGTGAGCATTTTACCAACGAGCTTATTTATTATATCGGAAATCATAATACTTATGCCTTCCACGAAAAATACAGAAGCTGTGATGTTCTTCTTGTTGACGATATTCAGTTCATTGCAAAAACAGAAACAACCCAGGAAGAATTTTTCCATACCTTCAATGCTCTCAATAACAGCGGTAAGCAGATTGTTCTTACCTCTGACCGCCCTCCAAAGGAAATGATGACTCTTGAGGAAAGACTTCGTACAAGATTTGAAATGGGTCTTATTGCTGATATACAGCCTCCCACTCTTGAAACAAGAATGGCTATTGTAAAAAATAAGTCTGATTCTCTTAATATTGAGCTCAATGACGAAATCATCAAATTTATTGCCGACAACATCAAGAAAAATATCAGACAGCTTGAAGGCGCAGTTAAAAAAATCAAGGCTTATCAGGATGTTGAAGGAGTAAGACCTACCGTTGCTATTGCAAAAAGAGCTATAAGCGATATTATCAACGATAATCAGCCTCTTCCTGTTACGGTAGATAATATTATCAATGAGGTTGCAAGAACCTTTGATGTATCTGCCGCTGATATCCGTTCAGATAAGAGAAGCTCAAATATTTCCCATGCAAGACAGGTTGCAATTTATATTGTTGATCAGACAACAAGCCTTCCTCTTAAATCAATCGGTGTTGAATTCGGTAACAAGCACCATTCAACCATTATCTATGCTCTTAAAGAAATCAAAAATAAAATTGAAGTTGATGTGTCTCTTAAGGCAACAATTGACGACATTATAAAGAATATAAATGAGAGCTGATTTTTCCACACTTTAATTAACATTCCACACTGTTTTTTCCACTTTTTACACAAGTATAAAAATGCCTGTGTTAAAAACCTGAAAAATTAAACAAAAATTTTAACAGTAAAAAATACCCTCAGATCCTTATAAAATCTGAGAATGTAATTTTTTTCCACTAATTCCGCAGACACTACTACTACTACTATTATTAATTTTATTATTTTAAGTTTTTTTGATAAAAAGGAGACTTGACATGAAAATCATTTGTGACAGTTCAGAATTTGCAAAAGCATGTATGAATGTTCAGAGAACAGTATCAAATAAATCTACAATACCTGCTCTTGAAGGTATTCTTATTGAAGCTAAGGAAGGTAATATTGTTCTTACAGGCTACGACCTTGAAGTAGGCTCAAAGATTCAGATGGAAGCTGATGTAGTATCTGAAGGCAGAGTTGTTCTTGCTGCAAAGAATCTTTGTGATATTTTAAGAATGGTTCCCGCTGATACTGTATCAATTGACTGTGATGAAAGAAATATCTGCAAAATAAAAAGCGGTGAAGCTGAATATTCACTTATCGGTACATCAGCTAACGATTATCCCGAGCTTCCCACTCTTACCAAGTTTTCTCCTATCTCTCTCAATCTTGCAGTATTAAAGGATATGATAAGAAAAACAATCTTCTCTGTTTCTACCGGAGAAAGAAATCCCGTACATACCGGTGTCAAGTTTGAAGTAGGTGAAGGACTTATTGTTCTTGTAGCCGTTGACGGTGCAAGACTTGCAATAAGAAGAGAAAACATCAACTATACCTTTGATGAAACAAAGCTTGAATTTGTTGTTCCCGCAAAGACTCTCAGTGAAATTTTAAAGCTTAACGGCGATGAAGAGTCTGAAATCGAAATTCTTGCAGGTGAAAGACATATTATTTTCAAATATGAAAGCTATGAAATCATCTCAAGACTTTTAGAAGGTAACTTTATCAATTATAAGGCTGCTATTCCTCTTACCTCTTCAACTCAGATAAAGGTAAATACAAGAAGCCTTATTGAATGTATTGAAAGAACGTCACTTATCATTACCGATAAGTCAAGCCCCGTACGCTGCAGCGTTGAAAACGGAATAATGAAGTTCTCTTCTGTTACTGCTATCGGTACCGCATCAGATAAGATTGCCGCTGAAATCGAAGGTAATTCAATTGAAATCGGCTTCAATAACAGATTTGTTCTTGATGCTCTCAAGGTATGTGATGAGGAAGAAATAAGAGTAGAAATGGGCAGTGCAAATCAGCCTATTATAATAAAGCCTCTTGAAGGTGAAAAGTTCTTCTTCCTTATTCTTCCCGTAAGAATATAAATATTTTTTTCAGAGTTGGTTTTATATGAAAGTAAAAGTTAAATTAGCAAAAAGAGAAGAAAAAGAAGTTAAAATTACTACCGAAAATATAAGGCTCGATGCTGCACTGAAGCTTTCAAGCGCAGTATCTACCGGCGGTCAGGCTAAAATGGTTATTCAGGATGAGCTTGTAAAGGTATGCGGTGAGGTATGTACCTCAAGAGGTAAAAAGCTTTATGAAGGCGATACCTTTGAATTTGACAGAACAGTATACAGGATTACTAAATAATCCTTACGGTGATTTTTAATGAATGTAAAACATCTTGAGGTTAAAAATTTCAGAAATATTGAAAGAACGACAATTGACCCCTGCGAAGGTGTAAATATTATTTACGGTGAAAATGCTCAGGGAAAGACCAATCTTCTTGAAAGCATATGGCTTTTCACGGGATGCCGTTCCTTCAGAAGCTCGAAGGACAGTGAGCTTATAAATTTCAACAGTAATAAGGCAAATCTTTCAATGGATTTTTATGCGGGCGGAAGAGATCAGAACGCTTATCTTGAAATAGCAACGGGCAGACATTATATACTCAACGGCGTAAAGCTTAAAAGCTCAAGTCAGATAATGGGTGAGTTTCTGGCGGTTATATTTTCTCCCGTCCATCTTTCTCTTGTAAAAGACGGACCCTATGAAAGAAGAAAATTTCTTGATATTGCAATAAGTCAGCTCAAGCCCAAATATGCCGTAACTCTTTCTCAGTACAATAAAGCTGTTGCCCAGAGAAATATTCTTCTCAAGGATATTCAGCTTCATTCAGAGCTTTATGATACCCTTGATATATGGGAAGAAAGAATAGCATTTTTTGCTTCGGAAATTATAAGGCAGAGACTCGGATATATAAATAAGCTTGGCTTTTATACTGATGAGATTTACAGCGGTCTTTCTTCTGGAAAGGAAAAGCTTGATATTTTATATAATCAGCAAAGTGTTGTTGTAGGCGATACAAAGCAGGAATTATACGAAAATATGAAAAATCAGCTTTATGCTTCAAGAAGAAATGACCTTATAACCGGCTTCACATCAGTAGGTCCCCACAGAGACGATTTATCAATAAATATTGACCGTCTTCCTGCAAGAACCTACGGCTCACAGGGACAGCAGAGATCTGCTGCACTTGCTCTTAAGTTAGGTGAAGCGGCGGTTATAAAGAATTTTTCTGACGTTCAGCCCGTAGCTCTGCTTGACGATGTTATGAGTGAGCTTGATTCCGGCCGCCAGAATTATATTCTTAACCATATAAAGGACTGGCAGGTGTTTATTACCTGCTGTGATCCGGAGGCGGTAAAGAATCTTAAATACGGTATGAGGCTTGAAATGAAAGACGGAATCTGTAAGAATAAATAAAGGAAGGATATATTATGTATCTTCATCTTGGTCAGAGTACGGTAATTACTCTGAATGAAATAATAGGTATTTTCGATCTTGATAATACTACTGTTTCAAAAAAAACAAGAGACTATCTCTCTATGGCTGAAAAAGAGGGGAGAGTAAAGGTAGTTTCCCAGGAGCTGCCCAAGTCCTTTATAGTCTGTTCTTCAGAAAACGAAAAGAATTCCGTTTATCTTTCTCAGATATCAACCTCAACTCTTCTCAAGAGAACGGAAGATTTCAGATACTGAAAATAATTAAGGTTAAAACCCGATTTATATAGATAATTTTGTAAAATAACGAAACGGAGGTAATAGCCATGGATGAAATCAAGGCTACTGCTGAAAATCAGGAAATAACAGAAGTAAAACAGGAAGAAATAATTGAAACTATGGATACTGTTGTTACGGAAGAATATACTGCTGATGCCATTCAGGTTCTTGAAGGACTTGAAGCTGTAAGAAAGCGTCCGGGTATGTATATCGGTTCAACGGGTCCCAGAGGTCTTCATCACCTCGTTTATGAAATCGTTGACAACTCAATCGACGAAGCTCTTGCAGGCTACTGTACACACATTGAGGTTGAAATATTACCCGGTGATGTAATTACCGTAAGAGATAACGGACGAGGAATTCCCGTAGGTATCAACGAGCAGCAGGGTCTTCCCGCTGTTACGGTTGTTCTTACAGTTCTCCATGCCGGCGGTAAGTTCGGCGGAAGCGGTTATAAGGTTTCAGGCGGTCTTCACGGTGTTGGTTCTTCAGTTGTTAATGCTCTTTCAGAGTGGATGGAGGTTGAGGTTTCACAGAACGGACACGTTCACCATCAGAGATTTGAAAGAGGTAATATTGCAACTGACCTTACTGTTATCGGCGATACAGATGCTACGGGTACTTTTGTAAAGTTCAAGCCCGATGCACTTATTTTCCAGGAAACAACAGTATATGATTATGAAATACTTAAAAACCATCTTCGTGAATCTGCTTTCCTTAATGCAGGTCTTGCTATCACTCTTACTGACAGACGTGATGAAGAAAATATTATTGAAGATTATTTCTGCTATGAAGGCGGTATAGGCTCCTTTGTTGAGCATATCGGTGAAACCTACGGTCTTACCCCCGTTCACGAAAAGGTTATTCATTTTTCAGCTGTTGACGGTGACAGAAGTGCAGAAATTGCTCTTATGTACAATGACGGCTATAAAGAAAGAATTTTCTCCTATGCTAATAACGTTAATACCATTGACGGCGGTACACACGAAACAGGCTTCAAAACAGCACTTACAAAGGTATTCAACGAATACGGTAAGAAATACGGCTTTATAAAGGATGCCGATACAAAGCTTACGGGTGAGGACTGCCGTGAAGGTCTTGTTGCCGTTATCTCCGTAAAGCTTACCGAAGCTCAGTTTGAAGGACAGACAAAGGGTAAGCTCGGTAATACAGAAATAACAAAGCTTGTAAATAATACAGTTTATAATAAGCTTACGGATTTCTTTGAAGAAAATCCCTCTATTGCAAAGACAATCGTTTCAAAGTCTCTTGATGCTTCAAGAGCAAGAGAAGCCGCAAGAAGAGCAAGAGAAGCTGCAAGAAGAAAATCTCCTCTTGAAAGTAACTCTCTTCCCGGTAAGCTTGCTGACTGTACAGAAAAGGTTCCTTCCAAGACAGAAATCTACATCGTAGAGGGTGACTCTGCGGGCGGTTCAGCAAAGGAAGGCAGAGACAGAACAATTCAGGCTATTCTTCCTCTCTGGGGTAAAATGCTCAACGTTGAAAAGAGCAGACCTGATAAGGTTATAACAAACGAAAAGCTTCTCCCTGTTGTTACGGCTCTGGGTGCAGGCTTTAACGAAGATTTTGACGTAGAAAAGCTCCGTTACCATAAGGTTGTTATTATGGCCGATGCCGACGTCGACGGTGCCCATATCAGAACTCTTCTTCTTACATTCTTCTTCAGATATATGAGACCTCTTATTGACGGAGGCTTCGTTTATATTGCACAGCCGCCTCTTTATAAGCTTTCAAAGGGTAAGAGACATGAATATGCTTACTCTGATGAGGAAAGAGACAGAAAGATGCAGGAAATGCCCGGTGCAGATATTCAGAGATATAAGGGTCTTGGTGAAATGGACCCCGAACAGCTCTGGGAGACAACTATGAATCCCGAAAACAGAATTATGCTTCGTGTAACTCTTGAAGATGCTATTGCAGCTGATGAAACCTTCTCTATTCTTATGGGTGATCAGGTTGAGCCCAGAAGAGATTTCATCTCAAAGAACGCAAAGTATGTTCAGAATCTTGATATTTAAGGAATTGATAAAATGACACCCTACGGTATTGTTTACAGAGATACGGTTGCCTCTCTTAATGAAGGGGCAGCTTTCTGGCAGAAAAAGTCAGGTATTGTAAGCAAAAAATATATTGCTTTAAGTCTTATATTAATAAGCGCCCTTATAATCGGTGTAAACAGATGTGTGCTATTTCTTTACGATGAGCCTGAGCTTTATTATACGAGCAATATGATTTTTTCAGTTATTGAAATTATATCTGTGTTTTTTCTTATACTTACATCTCTTAAGAAAAATATAAAAAAGGTATTTACATCGACCTGCTTTTCAAAAACATTAAGACAGGCAGTTTTAAGAGAAAACGATATTGAATTTTCAACTCCCTACAGTAAATCAAATTATTTTTATGATGAAATTGACTGTGTGGTTGAAGGTATATATTCGGTAAATATTATTATTGAAAAAAGTAATATTCCCGTCTGTATTTCTAAAATTGATATTGCAAAAGGCGATATAGAAAAGTTTATCTGTATTTTAAAAGAAAAAATGAAAGACAGATACTTCATTGAAAACAAAGCAGGGGGAGGAGTAATATGAAATATTTTTCAGTTAATTTTTTCCCCGAAAAAAATGATGTAAATAAAAAGGCGGTATTTATGAATCTTTTTGCTTTTGATAAAGCAAAGTTTTTACCGACTATCCTTATTATTTGTTTCTTTTCTGCCTTTGCCTTTTTTATGGAGCAGTATGAGCTTATCTTTTATGTTATTCTTTCTGTTCTTATTGTTCCTAAGGTATCTCAGATAATACTCTTACTTTCTCAGATAAACAAAAATGAAACGGAAATTTCAAAAAGGCCTGTAACCGTTGATTTTTATGCTGATCATTTTGTTTACAGATATATGCCTACAGAAAGATTAAGAGGCAGCTTCGAAAAGCATTTTGCTTTCAGTAAGGTTACTAATGTAATTGACAGCAGTAACGCAATTGTTTTTACCTTCGGTGAAGCTGAGTCGGTGCTTATACCAAAAAGAGCTTTGGACGAAGAAAAAAAAGAAATGATTTCTAACCTTATTGAAAATTATTTCAAGGGTAAATTTATTAAAGTAGATATTTAAAATGACATATAACCAAAAAAATATTTAAACGGTGATAATATGGAAAATTTAAACTATGAAAACCAGACAATAATTGACGTTGACCTTAATAAGGAAATGCGTAAGTCTTTCCTTGATTATTCAATGTCTGTTATTACATCAAGAGCACTTCCCGATGTAAGGGACGGTCTTAAGCCCGTTCACCGCCGTATACTTTATACTATGCATGAAAACGGTCTTTATCCCGAAAAGGCTTACCGTAAATGTGCTGACACCGTAGGCTCCGTTCTCGGCTCCTACCATCCTCACGGTGACGCATCTGTTTATGATGCTATGGTACGTCTTGCACAGAAATTCTCAACAAGATATATTCTCGTTGACGGTCACGGTAACTTCGGTTCTGTTGACGGTGACCCCCCTGCTGCTTACCGTTATACTGAAAGTAAAATGAGTAAGCTTTCTATGGAAATGCTTACCGATATAGATAAGGATACGGTAAACTTTGCTCCTAACTACGATGACCGTCTTAAGGAGCCGACGGTTTTACCTTCAAGATTTCCTAATATTCTTGTAAACGGTTCAACGGGTATTGCTGTCGGTATGGCTACTAACATTCCTCCTCACAATCTCTGTGAGGTTATTGACGGTATGTGCTATTATATCGACAATCCCGAGGCTGAGCTTGATGAGCTTATGCAGTTCATCAAGGGACCTGATTTCCCCACAGCAGGTATTGTTATGGGCAGAAGCGGTATCAGAGCAGCTTATGCAACGGGCAGAGGCAAAATTATTGTAAGAGCAAGAGCTGAAATCGTCGAAGGTAAAAACGGCAGATATCAGATTGTTGTTACTGAGCTTCCTTATCAGGTAAATAAGCGCCGTCTTATCGAATCTATGGCTGACCTTGTAAAGGATAAGAAGGTTGAAGGTATTTCTGATATCAACGACTATTCAAACAGAGAAGGTATGCGTCTTGTTGTTGACCTTAAGAGAGATGCTAACCCTCAGGTTGTTCTCAATCAGCTTTATTCCTATACTCAGCTTCAGATTTCCTACGGTATTATTATGCTTGCCCTTGTTGACGGCGAGCCTAAGATTCTTACTCTGACACAGATTCTTGACAGATATATTGCACATCAGAAGGAAGTTATCGTAAGAAGAACAAGATATGACCTTAAGAAGGCTCAGGAAAGAGCACACATTTTAGAAGGTCTTATGACTGCTCTTGATTTCATTGATGAGGTTATTGCTATTCTCCGTTCATCAAAGGATCAGGCTTCAGGTAAGCAGGCCCTTATGGACCGTTTCGGTCTTACGGAAATTCAGGCTGATGCTATTGTCAAGATGAGACTCGGACAGCTGACAGGTCTTGAAAGAATCAAGATTGAAGAAGAGCTTGCTGCTCTTAAGGAAAGAATTGCCGAGTTCCTTGAAATTCTTGCTTCTGAAGGTAAGGTTCTTGAAATTATCAAGACTGAAGCTATGGCTATCAGAGACAAGTTCGGTGACGAAAGAAGAACAGAAATCACAACTATCAGCGGTGAGGTTGATATTGAGGCTCTTATTCCCGAGGAGCAGTGCGTATATACTCTTACTACTCTCGGTTACATCAAGCGTCAGCCTGTTGAAGCTTACTCTATCCAGAACAGAGGCGGCAGAGGCGTTAAGGGTATGACAAGAAGAGAAGAGGATATTGCCGAAACAATGTTTACCTGCTCGAGTCACGATTATATTATGTTCTTTACCACTATGGGTAAGACATACAGACTCAAGGGCTATGAAATTCCCGAGGGCAGTAAGCAGAGTAAGGGTATGAACATTGTTAATCTCTTACCTCTTGAAGCCGATGAAAAGGTAAGCTCTATGATAAGAGTTCCCGATTTCTGCGGTGAAGAGATTAAATATCTTTGCATGGATACTCGAAAGGGTATTACCATAAGAACTGACCTTCCCCCCTGCCGAAATGTGTGTAAAAACGGTATTATTG
>JAZRQQ010000078.1:0-4066 GCA_045649935.1 Acutalibacteraceae bacterium
TGCACCGATTACAATTATGTCCTTTTCCTTTGCATAATATTCCATTGAATTCGCTTCCTTTTGCATTTTAAAAGTCATAATAATTTTCCACACATACCATATCTTATGTGGAAAACTTAGTCTGTTTTTTCTTTATTTCTGTTGAATAGAAATCTCCTTTATGATGGTTTCATCATTTTAAAAATTTCCATTCAATAAAATCAAAAATGTGAATAATATTCACTTTTGTTGTGTTTTATTTTTCCTTATTGTAATTATAACACTAATTTTAACAGTTCATCTATGTCTGAAATGATAAAAGTCGCACCATGCTCCCGAAATTCCTCTTCATCGCCATAACCCCACAGAACACCGCAGGAATCAACTCCTGCACCGGCTGCACCGTCAATGTCATAAAGTCGGTCACCGACCATAAGCACTCTTTCTTTATCTTCAGCTCCCATTTTTTTCATTGCCTCGAGAACAAGACCTGTTTTTGAGCTGTGATTGCTGTCGTCAATCTGAACCCCGACAATAGCATCAAATTTTTCAGTAACACCCAAAAAACCGGCAACATCATAAATGAGACTTTCCGGCTTTGAAGATGCAATACCGATCTTCACTCCACCTTTATGAAGTGAATCAAGAATCCCGGGAAAGCCTGTATAAAGCGCACACTCATAAATACCCTTTGCACGATACCGCTCACGGTATTTCTTTATATACATACCCACCTCTTCCTCACTTATACCGTAATAGGTGGTGTAGCTGTAATAAATAGGAGGACCGATAAATTTTTTCAGTTCATCAGAAGAAGGAATTTCCTTGCCCATCTCCTTAAAGGAATACTGTAAGCTTTTAAGTATGCCATCCCCTGTATCAACTACCGTACCGTCAAAATCAAAAATTACATAATCATACTTTCTCATAGAAAACTGAGCCGATTCATTTTAAAATAAACCGGCTTTCCTTTCAGTATTAAATTATTCAGCAGTAATACTTTTTCTTTCTTCAGCCCTCTGCATAAATTTATCAATCTTTATGCAGAATCTTTCATGGGTACCCTTACCGATAAGACCTGCATTATCGTAAGCCTCAACATCAAAGGTAACCTTTCTTCCGTCACAGGAAGTAACTGTGGCAACTGCTTTTACCTCAGCACCTGTTGCAGTTGCAGCAAGATGCTGAATGTTAAGTGCAGTACCGACAGTAGTAGTACCCTCATCAGCATATTTTTCACAAAGCTCACTTGCTGCCTGCTCCATAAGAGCAACCATAGCAGGTGTTGCAAAAACTGCCAGAGAGCCGCTACCCATTGCTTCAGCAGTAATTTTATCGGTAACTGTTATTTTAACTTCATGTTTTGTTCCTGCATCAATATTCATTTCAATAACTCCTTAGGTGAATCTTCTGACAAGTGAAAAAAGCTTGATTCTGTCATCGGGAAGATCAATATTACTGTCACCGTAAATACCGTTCTGTACTCTTTGAGCCGCAAGAGGGAAATCAATGAATACAACGGCACTTGAACCAACATATCCCGTTGTGAAAACATCGCTGTCACTTAAAGTAAACTGCTCTATATCATATGTTACCCAACCGTTTGTAACAGCCTGTGTACCATAGGATAAAAGCTGCATTTTTGTCATATCTGTCTTAATATACTTAAAAAGCATATCCAAAGCATCGTTAAGCTGAGAAAGAGAAGCATCAGTAGCGCTCTTAATAAAAGAGGTTATAACCTGTCTCTGTCTTCTTGTACGGCTTACATCGCTGTCAGAGTCACTTTTTCTTATACGGGCAAAAACAAGAGCCTCTGCTCCGTTAAGCTTTACGGCAGGACCGCTTTCAATGGTATGCTTTGTTGTACGATTGATATAATTTGCCTCATATTCCTGAACCTCAACGGTAATTCCACCGAGAGCGTCAATAATATCAACAAAGGAAGAAAAATCAACAGCAACATAATGGTCAATGTCTACCTTGAAATTTTTTTCGATTGTATCAATAAGAGCAACTGAACCACCGTAAAAATAAGAGGAATTAAGCTTTGCATATCTGTCCTCACCGCCGATGTTCATATAACACCAGGTATCACGGAAAAAAGAGGTCATATTAATCTTTTTTGTCTTCTTATTAAGAGAAACGAGAATAAGAGAGTCGGAGCGACCGCCGTTTTCAAGAGCATCACGGGAATCAAGACCTACCAGAAGCACATTAAGAACATTTTTGCTTGAATAAAGTGTACCTCCGTTATTTGCCCACTGATAAAGATAATCGTTGAGGGAGCTTGCGCTGTCTATGGAAGACATTATTTCCATTTCCTCTTCATCGTATATAGGCTGAGTAGTCTGAATATCAGGATTATCACCTGTATCTATAAGCTCAAGCTTTTCATTGATAAATGCCATACCCACAGCAAAAAGAATTACAAAACAAGTCAGCATAAAATAAAAGTTCTTTGCTCTTCTTCTTTTATCCTTCCAAAGAAATGCAGCAATCGGATTTGTCTTTTTCTGTTTTTTATTCTTTTCCATTGTCTCACTTCTTTCTTTTTAACTAAAAAAACGGATATAATCATTTCAAGGGGGAGATATACTCCCCCATTTTTTCTTATTCTTCTGTTGCAGTTACAGCCTCATCTGTACCTTCAGAAGCTTCTTCTCCATCTGCTTCTTTTGCTTCAACCTCACGTACAGCGATAGCTGAAACAACCTTTTCATTTTCAGAAAGTCTCATTACACGTACACCCTTTGATGTACGGGAAACAGTATTGATCTGTGAGGCAGACATTCTGATAATAATACCGTCTGAAGAAATAAGGATAACGTCATCACCCTCATATACATTGGCAACAGCGGCAACCTTACCGTATTTTTCAATATGATAGTTAAGAACACCCTTACCGGCTCTTGACTGGATACGGTATTCACTGAATTCGCTGAGTCTTCCGAGACCGGATTCAGCGATGGTAAGAATCTTCATGGAATCATCCTGATTTTCACCGATGATACACATGCCGACAACCTCATCCTCTTCCCTAAGCTCGATAGCCTTGACACCGCGGGCTGTTCTGCCTATAGGACGGCAATCGTTTTCATTGAATCGGATAGACATACCGTCTCTTGTAGCAATAAGAATATCATCATTACCGTCAGTAAGTCTTACCCATGCAAGCTCATCGTCTTCATCAAGATTAATGGCAATAATACCGTTTTTACGGATATTTCTGTACTGCTCAAGGTCAGTTCTTTTGATAATACCCTTTCGTGTAACCATGCAAAGATATTTTACCTCTTCACCGCCGAAATCGGGAACTCTTATCATTGAGCTTACCTTTTCATCGGCTTCAAGAGGTAAGAGATTAACAATGTTCATACCCTTACTCTGCTTACTGCCCTCGGGAATTTCATAACCCTTAAGACGGTAGGTTTTGCCGTAAGTGGTAAAGAACATAATATAATCGTGGCTTGAGCAGGTAAACATTGTCTGTGCAACGTCTTCTTCTCTTCTTGTCATACCCTTAACGCCTCTGCCGCCTCGTCTCTGAAGAGAATATGCTTCAGCAGGCTGACGCTTGATATAACCGAGAGTTGTGAGAGTATATACACATTCCTCTTCGGGAATGAGATCTTCAATATCAACCTCACCGCTGACAGTTGCAATTTCTGTTCTTCTTTCATCACCGAACTTATCAGCAATAGCCATAGCTTCGATTTTGATGATATCAAGAACCTTTGCTTCTGATGCGAGAATTTCGTTGAATTCCTTGATTTTTTCCATAAGAGCAGCAAGCTCTTCTTCGATCTTGACTCTTTCAAGACCTGTCAACTGACCGAGTCTCATCTTAACAATAGCATCAGCCTGAGCCTCTGTAAGACCGAAACGCTCAATAAGAGCAGCCTTACCTGTTGCCTGGTCCTTTGATGCACGGAGAATTGCAATAACCTCATCGATAAAATCAAGTGCAATTTTAAGACCTTCTAAAATGTGAGCTCTTTCCTGAGCTTTCTTAAGGTCATATCTTGTTCTTCTTACGATAACTTCCTTCTGATGAGCTATGTAGTGGTCAAGAATCTGTGTAAGT
>JAZRQQ010000079.1:0-11282 GCA_045649935.1 Acutalibacteraceae bacterium
AGATGAACGAGGATATATGTATATTTCTTTGTAAATTTCTTTGTAAGCCAGGGTACAAGTACAGATGCCACAAGACCGCCGGGAATAACGAGCATTGTAATAATGCCGTATAAGCCTTCGTTTTTAAGGATGTACTTTGCGAAATAAAGACCGCCGGTATAGGAATAAACCATTCTTGCGCCGCCGAGAATACCGGAAAGAACGATGAGGAGAAGCTCCTTGTTCTTGAAAAGAAGCTTAAGGTTATGAGTAAATGAAGGTATATTGTCATAATCTGCAGTAATATATTCTTTTGTGTTCTTAAATCCGTAGAAGAACATAGGAACAGCTGCAATAACAAATACAACAGCACAGATGAAATATGTCCATTTAAGTGTATCAGCATTAGCCTGAACAAATTCGTTCATAACAGTACCAATGAAGCTACGAGCTGCCTCCTCAGCAGTTTTGCCCTGATTTGCAACAATAGAAGCAATCTGATCAGCTTTGTTTGAAAGGATTAATGAAAGGTCAGCTTCTGTGTACTTATACTTTGCAGTTACTGCGTTTGTAATGATGGGAACACCAACTGTAACAATACCTGCACCTACGGTACAAACAAGACGTACAACTGTAAGGATGTTACCTCTTACGGTTGTGTCATTTGTAAGGCATGTTGCCATGCCCCAATAAGGAACGTCGGCAACAGTATATGCAACAGACCAGATAACATAAAGAATAGAAATAGTAACAAATGTCCACATTGTCTTTGACTGATAAACAGGAAGGAAGCAAAGAACTGTGCAGATAGCAATAGGAACAGCCATCCACTTAAGGAAAGGTCTGCACTTACCCCACTTAGTTCTTGTTTTGTCAACGATTGAGCCCATGATGGGATCGTTGAATGCGTCAAAAACTCTTGTTGCAAGCATAAGAATAGCAACAGCAATGGCACCGTCAAGCGCACCGACTTTTACACCCTCAGCACCAAAAAGAAGAGCATCGGTCATAAAAACAGTAAGATATGAGCCGATAATTGTACAGATAAAGTTCTGTCCGAAACCGGCTACACCGTAAGCAATAGCTTCTTTAGGCTGAACGCCCTTGCCAGGTGTTGTGCCGAAAAGCTTGTGAAAAAATCCTGAATTTTTCATAAATTCACTCCGATCATAATATTTTGTAAAATTATAACATTGTTTATATAATATTTCAAGATAATTTTTAACATATTGTGTAAATATACAATTAATTTTAATGAAAGCCGACACTTTTAATCACAAAAAGTGTCGGCAATTTTTGTAATTGAAAACCCCCGGCTGTGCCGGGGAGTTCAAAAAAGCTTTAGCGTTGCATAGAGAAAGCAAAAAAGCTCCTTTTGAAAGTAAAGGAGCTACTAACAGCAATAACAACAAAAGGAGATTATCAAAAATGATAACTTTAGAAGTATAACATATTGCAGTTAAAAAATCAAAGAGTTGAAAGTATTATAAAAATAGTAAAAAATTGAATTTAAATTATGCAAAAGAAGAAAAAGGATACTCCTTAAGGAGTTGCTGGTAACAAAGGGCTTAGCCCGCATATGAAGAACCCCCGGCTTAGCCGGGGGGTTACTATTATAGCAATCTCTTAAGATATTGACCCGTGTAGGATTCAGCAACTTTTGCTACCTCTTCAGGAGTACCTGAGGCAACAATATTTCCGCCACCGTCCCCTCCTTCGGGACCTAAATCTATAATATAGTCAGCTGATTTTATAACATCAAGGTTGTGCTCAATTACAATAACACTATTCCCTTTATCCACAAGTGATTGCAGCACATTAATAAGCCTGTGTACATCAGCTGCGTGAAGACCGGTAGTTGGTTCGTCAAGTATATATACTGTTTTACCTGTAGCGGTTTTTGATAGTTCTGTTGACAATTTCACTCTCTGAGCTTCACCACCGGAAAGAGTAGTTGCAGGCTGACCTATTTTAACATAACCTAAACCTACGTCGTAGAGAGTTTTAAGTTTTTTATAGATTTTAGGAATATTTTCAAAGAAAACCATCCCCTCTTCTATTGTCATTTCAAGAACATCGTATATTGACTTGCCTTTATATTTTACATTGAGGGTTTCAGAATTATATCTTTTACCCTTGCACACCTCACATGGCACATAAACATCAGCAAGAAAATGCATTTCTATCTTGACAATACCGTCACCCTCGCAAGCTTCACAACGTCCCCCTTTAACATTAAAAGAAAATCTGCCTGCAGTATATCCTTTGGTTTTTGCATCGACAGTGCCGGCAAATATTTCTCTGATATCAGAAAAAACTCCCGTATAGGTAGCCGGGTTAGAGCGAGGCGTTCTGCCTATAGGTGACTGATCAATATCAATAACCTTATCAAGATTTTCTACACCCTGCATTTTTCTGAATTTTCCCGGTATCTTTTTAGCACCGTTAAGCTCGTTAGCAAGATGCTTATTAAGCACTTCGTTTATAAGAGATGATTTACCGGAGCCGGAAACACCTGTAATGCAGACAAACTCACCAAGCGGTATTTCAACATCTATATTCTTAAGATTATTCTGAGCGGCGCCGAAAATTTTCAGACTTTTCCCGTTACCTTTTCTTCTCTCAACAGGAACAGGTACACTTTTTTTACCACTCAGATACTGACCGGTTAATGAATCGGGACAATTGAGAATATCTTCAACGGTACCGCTGCATACAATCTGACCGCCGTGCACCCCTGCACCGGGTCCTACATCAACTACATAATCGGATTCCCTCATAGTATCTTCATCATGCTCAACAACAATCAGTGTATTACCGATATCACGTAGATGCTTCAATGTGTTTATAAGCTTGGCATTATCCCTTTGGTGAAGTCCTATACTCGGCTCATCAAGAATATAAAGAACACCTACAAGCGAGGAGCCTATCTGTGTTGCGAGACGTATTCTCTGACTTTCACCACCGGAAAGAGAACCTGATTGACGTGCAAGAGTCAGATAACCGAGACCGACACTCTCAAGGAAAGATAGTCTTTCGATAATTTCTTTTATTATTAAGTTGGCAATAATCCTTTCGCGTTCCGAAAGCTTGTCAGACAAAGCTTTCATAAAAGCTAAAGATTCACTTATAGACATAGAACAGATTTCATATATGTTACGGTCACACACGGTAACACTAAGTGCTTCCTTGCTGAGTCTCGCACCGTTACATTCGTGACATTTGTTGGTTGTCATAAGAGATTCAAGTTCTTTTCTCGACCATTCAGATGTTGTTTCATTATATCTTCTCTGAAGATTATTGAATATTCCTTCAAATTCTGTAAAATATGTTCCGCTGCCATAGCTTGTTGTTCTTTCCATTTTAAGCTTTTCACCTTTTGTGCCAAAGAGAAGAGCATCATAAGCTTCTTCTGAAAAATCTTCAACAGGTGTATCGAGATCAAAACCGTATTTATTACCCAACGCAGTAAAATACATACCTGAAATACTGTTTTCATCCTTGCTCTGCCAGCCGGCAACTTTTACAGCGCCTCGCCTCAGACTAAGCTTTCTGTCAGGGATTATCAGTTCAGGAGATATTTCCATAAATACGCCCAAACCTGAACACTTTTTACAGGAACCGAAAGGACTGTTGAAAGAAAACATTCTCGGAGTAATTTCACCGATGCTCACACCGTGATCAGGACATGCATAATTAAGCGAAAATACAAGCTCTTCTTTACCGATAACATCAACATTAAGAAGACCGTCAGCAAGCTTTGTTGCTGTTTCAATTGAGTCAGCGAGTCTTGATCTTATTGACTCTTTAACAACAAGTCGGTCAACTACAACCTCAATATTGTGTTTTTTGTTTTTTTCAAGCTTTATGTTTTCAGAAAGATCATAAATTATAGAATCTATTCTCACACGAACGAATCCTGACTTTCTTATACTTTCAAGCTCTTTTACATATTCACCCTTACGTCCTCTGACAATAGGCGCAAGAAGCTGTATTTTTGTTCCTTCCTCTAAAGAAAGAAGTTTATCTGTTATCTGATCGACAGTCTGCTGTTTGATTGCCTTGCCGCAAACCGTACAATGCGGAACACCTATTCTTGCATAAAGAAGTCTTAGATAATCATAAATTTCCGTGATTGTTCCTACTGTAGAACGAGGATTTTTTGATGTTGTCTTCTGATCAATAGAAATTGCAGGTGAAAGTCCTTCAATATAGTCAACATCCGGCTTATCCATCTGACCTAAAAACTGTCTTGCATAGGACGAAAGTGATTCGACATAACGTCTCTGCCCCTCTGCATATATAGTGTCAAATGCAAGAGAAGATTTACCTGAGCCTGAAAGGCCGGTAAACACAATAAATTTATCTCTGGGCAATGTAAGGTCAACATTTTTCAGATTGTGCTCTCTTGCACCTTTGATTATAATATTTTTCTGAGACATAATTACCTCTTAATTCATCATATTCTTTAATTTTTCAATCTTATCACGAAGGAAAGCTGCATGCTCAAACTCAAGAATTTTAGCAGCATCCTTCATTTCAGTTGTAAGCTGCTTTATTAATTTTTCTTTTTCTGAACGTGAGAGCCTTCTGAACGCCTTATCAGTATCAAGCTTCTTATCAGAAATTTCAATAACATCTCTGACTTGTTTAACAATTGTCTTAGGTACGATACCGTTATCAATGTTATATTGATTCTGTATCTCTCGTCTTCGTGCAGTTTCTCTTATTGCATAATCCATAGACGGAGTAATCTTGTCAGCGTACATTATAACCTCTCCGTTTGCATTTCTCGCAGCTCTGCCTATTGTCTGCACAAGAGAAGTTTCCGAACGAAGAAATCCCTCTTTGTCTGCATCAAGAATAACAACAAGAGAAACTTCGGGAATATCAAGGCCCTCTCTGAGAAGATTTATGCCTACAAGAACATCAAACTCACCAAGACGGAGATCTCTGATAATCTCCATTCGTTCCATTGTGTCTACATCATAATGCATATATCTCACCTTGATGCCAAGGTCATTCAGATAATCCGTAAGGGATTCTGCCATTTTTTTAGTAAGTGTTGTGATAAGTACTCTTTCTTTTCTCTCAGTACGTATATTAATTTCACTTACAATATCATCAATCTGCCCTTCTGTGGGTTTAACTGTGATAACAGGATCAAGAAGTCCTGTCGGTCTGATAATCTGTTCAACAATCTGAGAGCTTTTTTCTTTTTCAAATGAACCCGGTGTTGCGCTTACAAATATCTTCTGACCTACCCTTGAATAAAATTCATCGAATTTTAACGGTCGGTTGTCATAGGCTGACGGAAGTCTGAAGCCGTATTCAATAAGTGACTCCTTACGTGATCTGTCACCACCGTACATAGCTCTCACCTGAGGAAGCATAACGTGAGACTCATCAACAAAAAGAAGAAAATCATCCGGGAAATAGTTAAGCAATGTAAATGGTGCTTCACCGGGAGCTCTGCCTGACATAATTCTTGAATAATTTTCAATGCCTTTACAAAATCCGGTTTCTCTGAGCATTTCAAGATCATAAAGAGTTCTTTGTTTTATTCTCTCTGCCTCGAGTAATTTTCCTGCTTTTGTAAATTCTATAACACGCTCATCCATTTCTGTCTTAATTTCTTCAAGCGCTTTTTCAAGCTTATCAGGAGCAACAACATAATGAGACGCAGGATAAATTGCAACATGTGAAACGGTATTTTTAACTTCACCTGTCAATGGATTGATTTCAGATATTCTGTCAATTTCATCACCGAAAAATTCAACTCTGATTGCAGTATCCGAAGTGTACACAGGATATATTTCAACAACATCTCCGCGTACTCTGAATTTATTTCTTATAAAATTAATATCGTTTCTGTCATATTGTATTTCAACAAGCTTCGAAATCAGCTCTTCTCTGCTCTTCTCCATACCGGTACGGAGCGAAATAACCATATTTCTGTAATCAATAGGGTCACCAAGAGTATAAATACATGAAACACTTGCAACGATTATCACATCTCTTCTTTCGGAAAGCGCAGATGTAGCAGAATGTCTAAGCTTATCGATTTCATCATTTATAGCTGAATCTTTTTCAATATAAGTATCCGTTGTCGGTATATAAGCTTCAGGTTGATAATAATCGTAATATGAAACAAAATATTCCACAGCATTTTCAGGGAAGAACTCTTTAAACTCACTGCAAAGCTGACCTGCAAGAGTTTTATTATGTGCCAAAACTAATGTCGGTCTGTTGACTTTTGCAATAATATTTGCCATAGTAAACGTCTTACCTGAGCCCGTAACACCCATAAGCGTCTGCTCGGGATAACCTTTATTAAACCCTTCAACAAGTGCTTCAATAGCTTCAGGTTGATCACCTGTAGGCTTGAAATCCGAGACCAGCTTAAAGCAATCCATAACAATCCCCTTTCCTGTAGATATTTTATCCATTTCTTATTTATTATACAACAACAAACAGTCAAAAGTAAAGTAAAACCAAAGCAAAAAATCAACAGTACCATCGGAACAAGACGGTACTGTTATTAAATCATTATATTTATCTTTTACTTCGTGCATACTCAATAATTGCTTTTGTCTGTGCGTCAGTAACTTCGTCATCGCAGAAGAATATATGCATTGTATTTCTGCCTCTTGCCATTGACGCATAATCTACATCTGAAACAATTATATGGTCAACGAGTTCAACCTTAAACGGTTCAAGAAAACTACGTATCTTTTTAGTAAGCTCAATATCACTGTAAGACGGAAGATGAATTGCATGAGGATGATTATGAGAAATAATTACCTTTGAACAATTAGTCTCAAGAACAATTCGTGCAAACTCTCTCAAATCAAAGTTTGTTGATTTAAAATCACCTTCATTGATTTGTCTGCAAGCAAGAAGATGGTCCTCGAGGTCATAACAAAGCACAAATACTCTTTCTCTGCAACCGCCCTCAAAATACTTTGGTCTGAGATAATCCGCTATATCCTTCGGTTCAATCAGGTCTGATTTTCTCTTCTGAAGACTTTCAATATAACGGTTATACAGCGGAAGAATCATCGAAATACTGCAAGCAGCATTTCTCGTCATACCTTTAATTTTAAGAAGATCGTGCCTGTTAGCTTCAAGAACACCGGCAAAATCTCCGAACTTTTCAATCAGCTCATGAGCCATTTCATTAGTATCCTTATAGGGTATTCCCTCAAAAAGAAGCATCTCAAGGACATTGTGGTCTGCCATCCCTTTAAAACCGGCCTCACAGAATCTGTCGCGCATTTTCTGTCTGTGACCGCTATGAGGATTTTTCTTTTTTGCTGTCTTCTGAGGCTTTTCTTTTTCTTTTACATCTGTCATACTAAGACCCTTTCCTTGTAGAAAGTGAGAAAATATCAAAAATGAGGTCTGTTTTATTCAGACCTCACAAAGTTATTATGATATCAAAGAAAAATCAGATAGAAATTTCAAGAGCCATCTTGTACATATCAAGATCAACTGAATTTTTCATGCTTAATGCTTCGAAAATATCAAAGTCAAGAATGCTTTCCTTCTTGATAGCAACAACACGGTTACCGATACCATCCTTAAGAAGCTGAACAGCGTGATATCCCATCTGGCTTGCAACAATTCTGTCCTTGGATGTAGGAGAGCCGCCTCTCTGAACGTGACCGAGAATAGTTGCTCTGGTTTCTACGCCGGTCTCACTCTGAATTCTCTTTGCCATTTCTTCAACGCCACCGATAGCTTCTGATACAATGATAACAAAGTGAACCTTGTTGCTCTTCTGAGTTCTCTTCATTCTTTCGATTACATCACGTTCAAAATCATAAGGAACTTCAGGAATAAGGATAGATGTAGCACCGCAGGCAATACCTGATGAAAGAGCAAGATAACCTGCGCCTCTGCCCATTACCTCAACAACAGCACAACGGTCATGTGACTCAGCAGTATCTCTGATTCTGTCAACCATCTGCATAATAGTATTCATAGCAGTGTCATAACCGATTGTATAGTCACAGCAACCGATATCGTTATCAATAGTACCGGGAATAGCTACACAAGGTATACCGCGAAGAGAAAGGTCTCTTGCGCCTCTGAAAGAACCGTCACCACCGATAACAACAAGACCTTCAATACCTCTTCTCTTACAGGTATTAATAGCATCCTGCATACCTTCTTCAGTCTTAAAGCGTGAGCTTCTTGCTGAATAAAGGATTGTACCACCTCTGTTAATAATATCGGATACAGAGCGAAGGTTCATTTCGTAGATATCGTGTTCCATAAGACCGCTGTAGCCTCTGCGGATACCATAAACCTTCATACCAAGCTCACAACCTGCACGTACAACTGCTCTGATAGCTGCATTCATACCGGGAGCATCGCCGCCGCTGGTTAAAACACCAATAGTTTTAATCATTATTACGTCCTCCTAACATCAAACTGATGAATTAAATTACTGTTCAAAACATTTAGAAATATTATACACTATAATAACTAAAAGTCAAGGTTTATTCAATAAATCGACAAATTCTGCCGACAAAAAATGAGTTTTATCACTCAATAATAACATTACCAATTCCTGAAATATTTTTCAGTTCCTTAATTACAGGTTCGGAAGGCTCAATTTCACCCACTTTTACTTTTTCCTTACTGTCATTATAGTTGATATATACGGGAAGTGTTCCGCTGAAAAGCTCAATAAGCAAGGAAATTTTACTTTTAATTTTTTCGTTGTGCGAATTAACATTTATAAATAGAGCTTTTTCTTCTTTTTTCTCTTCCTTATAAAGGTTTTTCGGATTAGCTTCAATGCTTTCACAGATAATCGACGGTTCTCTGTCCTCTCTGAGACTGAGCCGTCCCCTGATAAGCACAATATTTCCTGCCTGAAGAAGGTTAACACGGTCAGCATAGAGCTTAGAAAATACAATACATTCAACAGATGCACCTATATCTTCAATTTCAACAAAACACATAGTTGAATTGTTTTTAGTGATTTTCTTCTGAATACGTGTTATTATTCCGAAAATCTTCACTTCAGAGTTATCCTTATACCGAGATTCAAAAGTATTTTGTTCTTCAAGAATATCCGAGATTTTATCACATTTGATTTTATCATATATACCTGCATACTCGTCCATAGGATGTCCTGAAATATAAAGACCGGTAATCTCCTTCTCCATAGCAAGAAGCTCACTATGGGGCATTTCTTCTAGCTCAGGAGCCTTCATCTCATTTTTGAACGAAAAGCCGGAATCTTCATCAAAAAAGCCAATCTGACCTACAACATTTCTGTTTTTATCAGAATCAAGCTCACTGATAATAAGAGGCAGCATATAAAGCATCTGTCTTCGGTTAAGATCAAGACCGTCACAAGCGCCGCATTTAATAAGACTTTCAACGGCCCTTCGGTTAAATTCTTTGGAATAAACTCTTTTACAAAATGTATAAAATGATGTATATTTTCCACCTTGCTCACGGTTATCAATTATAGTTCTGATAAAACCTCTGCCGAGATTTTTTATAGCAAGAAGCCCGAAACGGATTTTTCCGTTGTTTACGGTAAAGCCTTCAAAACTGCTATTAATATTAGGTGCAAGAACTTTAATACCTATTCTCGTACATTCAGCTATATAGCCCGAAACCTTGACAGAAGAATCAAGGACACTTGTAAGTGTTGCAGCCATAAGCTCACAAGGATAATGTGCTTTAAGCCATGCGGTCTGATACGAAACATAAGCATAAGCCGCAGCGTGAGACTTATTGAAAGCATATTTAGCAAAATTAGACATTTCATCAAAAATTGCATTTGCAACATCTTCCGTAACACCGTTTGCCAATGCGCCGCTACATTCTGTTTCACCGTTATCATTCTTCAGTCCGTAAATAAAATTATGACGCTCTTTTTCCATAACATCGAGCTTTTTCTTACTCATAGCTCTGCGGACAAGATCGGCTCTGCCATAGGAATAGCCGGCTATTTTACGGCAGATTTCCATTACCTGCTCCTGATATACCATACAGCCGTATGTAACATCAAGAATATCTCTGAGAAGTTCTGTTTTATATACAGTATCCTCGGGATGATGTCTGTTGTGAATATAGGTATCAATAGAATCTGCCGGACCCGGTCTGTAAAGAGAAATTACAGCTATAAGATCTTCAATAGATTCAGGCTTAAGCCTTGTAAGTACACTGCGCATACCTGCTGATTCATACTGAAACACACCGTCAGTTCTGCCGGTAGAAAGCATATCAAAGGTAGCCTTATCTTTAAGATCAATAGTATCCAAAGAAAAATCAGGATGATTTCTCTTTACCATCTCAACAGCATCATTTATAACCGTTAGGGTACGCAGACCAAGAAAATCCATTTTAAGAAGACCAAGCTGTTCGAGCGTTGTCATAGTAAATTGAGTAACTACACTTTCATCGTTTACCGCAAGAGGCACATATGATGCTACAGGATCTCTTGTGATAACAACTCCTGCTGCATGAGTTGATGCGTGGCGAGGCATCCCTTCAACTTTTTTTGAAATATCCAGAAGCTTTTTTACATCTTCGTTTGTATCGTATAAAGCTCTGAGCTCATTTGACATATTAAGAGCCTTATCGATTGTAATTTTAAGCTCCTGAGGAATAAGCTTGGCTACCTCATCAACAATTGCATAGGGAAGTCCCAAAACTCTTCCTACATCCCTTATTGCAGCTCGTGCAGCCATCGTACCGAATGTAACAATCTGAGCAACATGATCAGAGCCGTACTTTGTAATAACATAATCAATTACTTCCTGCCGTCTTACATAGCAGAAGTCAATATCAAAGTCAGGCATACTAACTCTTTCGGGATTCAGAAAACGTTCAAACAGCAGATTATACTGCAAGGGATCTATTCCTGTAATGCCGATGCAATAAGCTGCAAGAGAACCGGCACCTGATCCTCTTCCGGGTCCGACAGGAATTCCTCTGCTTTTTGCGTAGCGAATAAAATCGTGAACTATAAGAAAGTAGTCCACATAACCCATTTTATTTATTATTTCAAGCTCATAGTTAAGTCTGTCAATATAATTTTTTGGCGGATTATCCCCTTTAAGCTTACAAAGTCCATACAAGCATTGATTTCTGAAATACTCAAAATGATCCATATTGTTTGGCACTTCAAAATGCGGTAGCTTGGTATTTCCGAATTCGAACTCAACATTACACATATCCGCAATTTTAGAGGTATTTTCAATTGCCTCCGGAATCTGAGAAAATAATTCTCTCATTTCACCTTCAGTCTTTACGTAGAATTCATCGGTGCT
>JAZRQQ010000080.1:0-25922 GCA_045649935.1 Acutalibacteraceae bacterium
CAGGTGAAATCACTTACAGTAACAACACTGTAGGAGAGAAAAAGGATGGCATTTTCTCCTATCTGTATAACAATTCATACTTGAATGCACCTGAAATCTATACCACCCACAGCAACACGGCTGCCTGGTATGCAGATGTAAAGGGCAACAGAACAAACGTTGTCTTTAATCTGCCCACTCTGCCATGATAATTACGAGGTGATAAACAATGAAAAAGCAAACTAAATTTATACTTGTTGTCTTGCTGTGCATCACTCTTATTACGGGAGGCTTCGCTGTTATTCAGGCGGCCGATTCACTTACAGAGACAAACTCCTTTGTATCCAATTATTACATTGGCAAAACAAATCAGAACAAGCCCTTCTTCGATTCGGTGCTTCCCGAAATTGAAAAAAATATCAAGGAAAACAACAAGAAATCTGTTACACCGTACTATGACAGCTTTCCTGTTGCAAATAATCCTGAAAATTTTCAGGGCCTCGGTTCTACAACTTATGCAAACATAAACGGACAGAAGGTTACTGCAGAGGCGTTTTTACGCCTCTACGGTGATTCTCTTCATGACCCTAATGCAGGCATGGGCTTACTGATTTATCAGTGTATTCAGTATAAGAGGGCAAATCCCACAGAAGATGTTAAGCTGACATTTTCATCCTATCGTACTTCTGCTACTGCTTCAGTCTGCGTAATTCCCGAAAGCAAGTACTATGGATATATGCGTTCTCTTTACGGAACAAACTACGACGAGCACGGCTTTGTTCGTATCTCATATATGCTTGCAGAGGCAGCAAGAATGGGCATTGAGGTTACAATGGTAAATCAGCTTAATTCTTATGCCGTAAATCAATATGACCCTATCAGTAAAACTCTTAAAAGCAGAAGTCCTTTGAACTATAAAACATATTTCAATAAGGCTCTGGATACCAGCTGCTATGACAAATATGCTAAAGGTAAAAAGGTATCAGACTTTATGAATTTCTGTGTTGTGGAATGGGATGTTGATGATAAAACCACTGATATGCAGCATCTTAAGAGCTGTACGGCTTCTCATTATCTGGCAACAGACGGCACAGTACATAAAAATGCAATTTTCTTCACAAGCTCAAACCTTGACGAAAATGACTACAAGGGACGTAACGGAAACAGCCTTGCACAGTCAGGCGTTATTATTTCAGACCATGAGGACCTCTACAGAGTAACCTATAACTATACTCAGCTTATGACTGAATATGACGGTCTTGAAGAAATCTTTGAAATGCAGAAGATTATCAATGAGCGTAATATTGAGCAGGCAGAAATGTTGCGCACGGGAAAAGGCAGTCTTATTCCCCGTGATGAACAGATTGTTTATATCGGCGGTGAAAATGATCCTGTTTTTGAACTGTACTTTACACCCTTCGGCGGTGGTATAGATGTCTGGGATACAGAGAATAATGCTTTCTGCAAGTATATGGATAAGATGGCAATGTCCGAGGACTATGTTGAATTTGCATTCAATGTTTACGGCTTCGGAGCAAGTCACATCGGTACTACAATGGAGCAGATGGTTGCTCAGGCATTCTGTGAAAATCCTGATTCACGCAACAAAATATTCCTCAGAATCAATGATTTTGACAGCTCAGCTGTACAGAATCTTAAGCTTGGCACGGAAATCGGTGAACGCAGCATAGGCACAGGAGGCAAAAGCCATCACACAAAGGATATGTTACTTAATTACGTGGAAAACGGTGAGCGTCACAGAGTTTCCCTTATGACATCATGTAACTCTTATCCTCTTGCATTCAGTCTGCGTACCAATTCACTTCTTGTTATCAATGAAACTGATGCTTCAGGCGGTAATTTCTACAGCATCTACGGTGACAGATTTACAGATGGAATGATCAGTAACGATCTGCTTGTTTCTCCGGGCGAGCTTACAATTACACAGGGCACAGAGTTTGAGCTTGATGTGTTCCATTCCGGAAAGGAAGCACTTGTATGGTCTACAGGTGATTCTTCAATTGCTACGGTCGAAAACGGAACTGTCAAGGCACTTAAGAAGGGTGTCACCATTGTGACAGCTACGGACGGAAAAACAGCAAAATCTGTAAAGGTTAATGTTGAAGCCTGTGCAGATTGTAAGAAGGCTGACGGCGGTCTGTATACATCTACAGCAGAACAGTATATTCTCAGCAAGAATATCAACATACCTCTTACCTTCGAAGCAGAATTTACAGTAGAAAAATCAAAGCTTAACAGTGTTAATACTCTGATGGGTCTTAACGATTCTTTCAGCGCAGGCTGGGACTTCACACTCAACAAATCTGGTAATCCCCGTGTGGGAATACGACAGGTTGCAGGACCTTCTACACAGGCAGTATATGTTTTCAATAACGTAAATGTTGCAACAGGACGAAAGGTACATCTTGCCTTTACTCTTGACACAACCAATAATATGCTTCACTGTTATGTTAACGGTGAGCTTGCACAGTCAATCAATATTGCAGTAACAACCTCCTTTACAGGAAAATATCTTCCTATGGTCGGCGGTGACTACAGAAGCGGTAATGCATATTACTTCCCCGGAGCAATTCACTCTGTATCCGCCTGGTCTGACATGAGAAGTGATTCTGAAATACTTGACGATTACAAGAATGGTGTAAATGCTTCCGATTCAGCCTTACTTGTATCTTATGATTTTACACGTTGTGACAAGTGTATGATGACAGATCTCAGCTCCAAAAAGAATGATCTGACACTCTTAAAGCTCTGGCTTGAAAAAGACGAGGTCGCACCTGTTACGGATTATGCGTACTCCTTTGCTGTTGTAGGTGATACTCAGACAATGTGTGAGGAAAATCCTGAGGCTATGGAAAAAATCTATGACTGGCTTATTGCAAATAAGGACACTCATAAAATCAAATATGTAATGGGAATGGGCGATATCACTGACGACAGTACCGACAGAGAATGGGAAGATGCCGGTAAATATATAAGTAAGCTTAACGGTATTATTCCTTATTCACTTTGCCGAGGAAATCACGATGACTGGGATGACTTTAACCGTAATCTTCATAACGGCTTCTATGAAACCACTGTCGACGGGTTGATGAACAGCGGTAATGTGGATCTTACAGATATTTCTCAGCCCGGCCTTAAAGAGATTATAAATCCTGACGGTACTACATCTATCGTTACAGCATGCGGTGATGTTCCTGAAGGCGGAATTGTCAAGGGTGATCTTACCAACTCTTACCGTACTGTTGAAATCGGAGACACAAAGTATCTTATAATGACTCTTGACTTTGCTCCGTCTGATGCAGTTCTTGAGTGGGCAGACAAGGTTATTTCATCTCATCCAAAGCATAAGGTTATTGTAACAACACATGCCTATATGTTCAGAGACGGAACAACCCTTGATAAGGACGATTGTTATCCTCCGACATATTATCAGGGCTATGTCAATCCTCAGAACGGTGACGATATGTGGAATAAGGTGTTTTCAAAGTACAGCAATGTGCTTATGGTAATTTCCGGTCACGATCCGTGGCAGCATATAGTATACCGACAGGATAAGGGCGTTAACGGTAACAAGGTTACACAGCTCCTTGTTGATGCTCAGTATGTTGACCGTTATGTCGGAGCAGTCGGTATGGTTGCTATGCTTTATTTCTCAGCGGACGGCAATACTATGACAGTACGTTACTATTCTGTAGAAAAGAATTGTTTCGGCTCAGAATTAAGTCAGTTCACTGTAAAGCTTAAGTAATAAATCACAGCCACCCGTTTTGCGGGTGGCTGTGTTTTTTGAAACATTGGTTTTATTAAGTGTGAGCTTTTTGCCGATGAAAAATAAAAAAGCAATAACCTTTCAGCTACTGCTTTTTCTTGGTGCAGACGATGGGACTTGACTCTTGCGCGGACTGCGCGCTTCGGTCATTCGCGGCTCTGACAGTCCACCGGACTGTCATTCACTACCGCTCCTACTTCAAGTCCCATGTAATATTGATAATATAATAAAAAAGCAATAACCTTTCAGTTACTGCTTTTTCTTGGTGCAGACGATGGGACTTGAACCCACATGAAATTGCTTTCACTAGTACCTGAAACTAGCGCGTCTGCCAATTCCGCCACATCTGCATATTTAAGTTGTTATATCGCAGACGCGCCCCGCGTGACCGCTTGCGGTGCCCAAAATCCCTTATCGGCTTGGAGCGCCGAGTGATTTTGACCGCTGCGCCATCCTCACCTTGCTTCATCTCCCTTAGGGAGCGCTTCGGTGACGATGCTGCCAATTCCGCCACATCTGCATATTTACTGGCACTAAGGCTGTGAAAACTACGTTTCAACGAGTGATATTTTAACATACATATTCTTTTTAGTCAAGTGTTTTTCATTCACTTGTTGACATAAACTCCTGACAAGGTTATAATGCTTATAAGAAAATTTAAGGAGTCTTTTCAGATGTACAACAAATATCTTTTCTGCTATTTTACAGGTAATGACCCTGAAAAAGAAAGTATAAATTTTGCCTTAAGTGAGGACGGATATCATTTCACACCGCTTAACGGCAACAAGCCTCTTTTGTACAATAAGCTCGGCACAAAGGGCATAAGAGATCCCTTTATTTTCCGAGATGTGAACGTTGGTTATTATATTATCGGTACAGATATGAGAAGTGAGCTGGGTTGGGCATCAAATCACGGATTCTGTATCTGGCACAGTGATGATATGCTTAACTGGACACAGCTTAAGGGAATAGATATGAACGATTATCTTCCTTCATCGGTAAGAACCTGGGCGCCGGAGGTTTTCTATAACAAAGACAAAGAAATGTATATGATTTATTGGGCAAATCAGCAGCATTTTGAGGATACTGACGAATGGACGAACACAGTTATGTGGTATGCCTACACTAAAGATTTTGCCCGTCTTGAAACGGAGCCTCAGATTCTTTATGCTCCCCCTTGCAAAAAGGATGCCATTGACGGAGATATTATTGAAATTGACGGCACATATTATATGTATTATAAGGACGAAAACGAAAAGTTTGTCTGTTATGTGTATTCAGATAAACCCGAAGGTCCCTATAACGAGCCTG
Source organism: Acutalibacteraceae bacterium (assembly GCA_045649935.1). Taxonomy (GTDB): domain Bacteria; phylum Bacillota; class Clostridia; order Oscillospirales; family Acutalibacteraceae; genus UBA6857. Next base: position 5,081 of record JAZRQQ010000080.1, read on the forward strand.
AAAAAAAGAACATTACCGATTTTGACGAGCATACTGAAGGCTGCTGTATTTATCCTCTTGCAGGTACAGATAAGTGGCTTATGATAATGGACTCCTATACAAAGGGCTATTATGTAATGCAGGAGACTACGGATTTTACTAACTTTAAAAAGGTGGATAAGGAAAAATATTCTCTTGATTTTTCTCCCCGTCACGGCTCGATGCTTTTAATCAGTGATGAGGAATATGCGAAGCTTATGAATAAGTGGGGAAAATAACTGTATCAGATAAATGTAAAAACACACCGTCGGAGGTTTAATCTGACGGTGTGTTCTGTTATATAAGGCATTATTTATATTCGGGAAGCCAGTCCTTGTGAGCTTCGATAAGCTCGTCAACGAGAGAATATATATCTTCAATATTAAGCTCTGTACCTGTAAGAGGATCCATCATAGCGGCATTGTAGATATATTTCTTTTCACCGGTTACTGCAGCTTTGATTGTAAGAAGCTGAGGATAGATATTACTTGCGTTCATAGCTGCAAGCTGTAAGGGGAGAGGACCTACGTGGCAGGGTGTAATACCGCTGCCGTCAACAAGACAGGGTACCTCAACGCAGGCTTCAGCGGGGAGGTTGTCAATAAGTCCGTTGTTAATTACGTTACCGCCGATTTTGTAGGGCTTATTGGTAACAATAGCTTCCATAATATAGGATGCGTATTCACCGCTTCTTTCGTGGGTGATTTTACCGTCAGCAAGAATATCGTCTCTTTCCTTTTCCCAGCCTGCAATCTGATTTACACATCTTCTGGGATATTCGTCAAGAGGAATATTGAATTTGTCAATCATTTCGGGGTATCGTGATTTGATATAGAAGCCGTTGTATTCTGCGTTATGCTCACTGCTTTCAGTACAGTAGTAACCGAGTCTTTCGATATAGTCGAAGCGTACCATATCCTCGTGCTTTTCGTTTCTGTTCTTTTCGTAGGCTCTCTTTTTGATTTCGGGATAGAGGTCGTTACCGTCCTTATCTCTGATATCAAGAAGCCATGCCATATGGTTTATACCTGCAATCTTATCTGTTCTGCCTTCAATTTTATCATCCATTGGAAGCTTTTTGAGAAGATCCTTTGAACAGCCCTGAACACTGTGGCAAAGGCCTACGGTTTTGATGTTTGTATATCTGAGCATATAGCCGGTAAGCATAGCCATAGGATTGGTGTAGTTGAGGAACCATGCGTCGGGGCAGACCTCTTCCATATCGTCAGCAAAAGCCTTCATAACGGGAATTGTACGAAGAGCACGCATAATACCGCCGATACCCATTGTGTCAGCGATAGTCTGACGAAGACCGTATTTCTTGGGAATTTCAAAGTCTGTTACTGTGCAAGGCTCATAGCCGCCGACCTGAATAGCATTTACAACGAAGGATGCGCCTCTTAAGGCTTCCTTTCTTTCTGCTTCACCGAGATATGTAGTAATCTTAGCCTTTGAATCATTGATATTTTTATTGATTGCACTTAAGATAATTTCTGACTCCTTAAGTCTTTGCTCGTCTATATCATAGAGTGCAAATTCACTTTCGCAAAGGCAGGGCGTGCACATACAGTCACCGATAACATTTCTTGCGAAAATCGTACTGCCGGCCCCCATAAATGTTATTTTCATAATTTTCTCCCCCTTGAATTATAGGAAAATATTTGGTAAAATTAGAGTAACACAAAAACGGAGAAAATACAATATATCCGAAAGGAAAAAAGAGAAAATGAAGGAAACAAAATTTTATCTGATTACCGACACCCATTATTTTGCATCATCTTTAGGGTGCAGCGGTGAGGAATATGACGATTTTATGCATTATGAGCAGAAATGCTTTGCTGAGACAGAGAGTATTAACAAGAGTGTTATTGAATATCTGAAGACCGCCGATGAAGCCGATAAGGTGCTTATTGCCGGTGACCTTATTTTCAACGGTGAAAAGCAGAGCCACAAGGAATTTACTGCACTTCTCAGGGAGCTTAAGGAAAGCGGAAAGGAAATCTTTGTTGTAACTGCAGACCACGATTTCAAATGGAATGACGGGGACACCTTTGCCTTCGGTAAAGAGGGGAGATATTCTCCCGAAAGAACTTCACGTGAAGAGCTTCCTGAGCTCTACAAGGATTTCGGCTTCGGTCAGGCGATTGCTTCTGATGAAAAGCACCTTTCTTATGTTGCTCAGATTTCCGACGGAGTAAGGCTCCTTGCTCTGAATGCAGATTTCAAGGAAAAAGGGCAGTATCGTTTTGACGAGGAACAGCTCAGCTGGATAGATGAGCAGACCGAAAAGGCAAGAGATGACGGACAGGTAATGTTTGCAATGCTTCATTATCCCGTTCTTCCCGGTCAGCCTGTTCTTAATGCTATAAAAGCGGCGACTGTATACAAGAATACTGAATTTGCTGATTTCCTTGCCGACAGAGGTGTAAATCTTATTTTCACCGGTCATATGCATAATCAGAGTATCAATCTGCGTGTTTCTGAAAAAGGCAACAAGTTCTATGACGTCTGTACCGGTTCAATTATTGCTGACCCTGCGGTTATCCGTCTTGTTACCTTCAGAGATGAAAAAACCGTTGAGATAAAGAGTATACCTACTCCTGATTTCGATTTTGACACCAAGGGTAAGGACTGCAAGCAGTATCTTAAGGATATGTTTGATAATATGATTGTCAACGTTCTTACGGATATGGCTTATGATACACCGAGAATGATGAATAAATTTCATATCAAAGACAAGGGTATCACAAAAACAGCCCTCAGCCTTATCGGTAAGCTTATCTGTACTATAAAGGTCGGAACTCTTGCAAGACTCCTCTTTATAAAATGTGACAAGAACATCAGAAAAGTAAGACTCCTCGACTATGCGGCGGAGCTTGTAAGAATTATCTTTGAGGGTAATCAGAGCTACAAGGAGGGTACACCGAGGGGAGATTTAATCGTAGCTTTCCTTAAAAGAATTAACTTTATTCTTAAGAAAATCGAGCTTAAGGATAAATCGGGAAAGAGACTTGATCTTTATGAAACCCTTAAAAATTCTGCAGGTAATTATGATACAGACGATTACAATGCAGTGCTGACTCTTGAATAAAAAATATTTGACTGTCTGAACAGTTGCATTTTAAAAACTATTTTGTTATAATTATTAAAAATAAAATCCGGGAGGAAAAATTATGAAAAAAACAGCAAAAAAACTAATGCTCACTCTTTCAGTAGTATTACTCTTTACCGTTGTTCTCTGCTTTAACGCAAGTGCTCTTGCTAAAACGGGTAACTGTGGTGCAGATGACGGATGCGGATACTATTCAAGTGATGTAAAGTGGACCTACAACAAGTCCGATAAGTCCGTTACCATCAGCGGTGAAGGTCCTATGGCCGACTATCTTGATTATTTCCGTGATACAGGAATCAAATCCGTTATAATTGAAGAGGGCGTTACATCTATAGGTGCTTCTGCTTTCAGAAACTGCGATAAGCTTACAAGTGTGACAATTGCTTCAAGTGTTAAGGCGATTTATTATAATGCTTTTACTGATTGTGATAAGCTCAAAAGCATAACAATTCCTGGTGGCGTTACAACTATCGGTAATAGTGCTTTTTCTGGTTGTGATAAGCTTGCAAGTGTTACACTCGGAAAAAAGGTAAAAACTATTGGTGAGTATGCTTTTAACGAGTGCAATAAGCTTAAAAGCATAACAATTCCTGACAGTGTTACAACTATTGGCGAAGCAGCTTTTTATAGTTGTGATGAACTCACAAGTGTTACGTTCGGAAAAAAGGTAAAAACCATCGGAACTTATGCCTTTTACAGTTGTGACGGTCTTACAAGCATAAAAATCCCCAACAGTGTTACCACTATCGGCGAGTATGCTTTTGCTTATTGTGATAATATTGAAAGTGTAAAGCTCGGAAAAAAGGTAAAAACTATCGGCAACGAAGCTTTTTATTTCGGATGGGATTCAAAGCTTCAGAGCATAACAATTCCCGCAAGTGCTAAGGAAATCGGAAACAATATCGTCAAAGAAGATGTTGTAATTGAATCAACCAATAAATCTGCAGCAATTAAATGGGCTAAGAATAATAAGAGACCTTACGTTATAACTGACGGAAGCGATAAAGTAAGTATCCTTTCCGGTAAGGTCGGAAAATATAAGTGGTCTCTTGATAAGAGAACCGGTGAATTAAAGCTTACGGGTAGCGGTAAATTAGCCGACTTCATCAATGCCGATGCTCCCTGGTATAAGCACCGCTGCTATGTAAAAAAGATAAGCCTTCCTTCTAAGATGACAGATGTCAGCGCTTCAGCCTTCAGGGGTCTTTACAGAGTAAAGAGCGTAAAAATTCCTTCAAAGGTAAAGAATATCGGTGCCTCCGCTTTCTCAGGTTGTACCTCACTTGAAAAAATAAATATTCCCGGTAAGGTTGCTTCAATAGGAGGCGGTGCTTTTCAAAATTGTGACAGTCTTAAAGAAATAACCGTTCCTTCAAGTGTGACTTCAATAGGAAACTATGCTTTTAGCAGTTGTGACAACCTTACTTCAGTAACATTGTCAAAGGGTCTTGAAATTATCGGTAACTGGGCTTTTGAAGATTGTGTAAGCCTTAAGAAAATTAAATTGCCGAGCGGTCTGAAAACTCTTGCAGCTGGTGCATTTTGCGATTGCACAAGCCTTACAAGTGTAACTCTTCCTAAGTCTCTTACATATATAGCATGGGGCACTTTCAGCGGCTGTAAAAAACTTAAGAGCATAACTATTCCTGCCGGTGTTACATCAATCGGAAACGATGCTTTCAGTGGCTGTGAAAAGCTCGGTAAGGTTACAATTTATAACAAGGACTGTGAGATTGATCCTCAGTGCGGTCTCAGCTATAACCAGACAATCTACGGCTACAAGAAGTCAACTGCACACAAATATGCAAACGAAGTAGGCGCTGAATTCAAGGTAATCAAAAAATAAATCTGTACATAAAGAAAACCACCGTTTGACGGTGGTTTTTCTGTTGCTTTTTTACTTTCTGAATGCTCTGAACAAGGGGAGACAGGCGGAGAAGAATCTCTTATAAGCTGTGCAGTAGTCTTCGCTTTCTCTGTTTCTTTTGCATCCGCCTCCACGGCAGATGGGATAAAATTTGCATTCCTTACATTCCTGTCTTACGTCAAGGCTGTTCATAATGAAGCTCTTTGCCTTATCACCCTTAGCTATACTTTCAAGGGAGCTTTCGTTGATATTACCTAAAAGCCATTGGTCCGTACAGTAAAAGTCACAGGGGTAAATATTTCCGTTGCCTTCAGCTACAAACTGATGTGTGCAGTGTCCCATAAGACCGCACTGCTCGGCTCTTTCACCAAGGAACATTCTTACCCAGTTGTCAAACTGACGGATGCTGATATAATTGCCTCTTACAAAGTCTTTTACATAAAGGTTGAAGATTTTTATAAGGAAATCACCGTACTGCTCATTGGTCATATAAAGCTCACTCTGCGTATCCTCACCCATAGGACGAAGGCAGGGGATAAACTGAATGTATTTAAAGCCGTTTGCCCTGAAATACTTATAGATTCTTTCTGCATTTTCGGCACAGTAGCCCGTAAGCACCGTAAGAATATTGAACTCGACGCCGTGCTTTTTAAACTTGTTGGCGGCAGATATTATCTTGTAGTATGCGTTCTGATTCTTTTCGTCAACACGGAATTTGTTTCCCTCAAAGTCACCGTCAAGACTCAAACCTACAAGAAATCTGTTATCACGGAAAAATCTTGCCCATTCGTCAGTGACGAGGGTGCCGTTAGTCTGAACCGAATAGAAAATTTCAGAGTTTTTCAGATTGTATTCCTTTACCTTTTCGGTAAAGAACTTAAAATAACCGAGTCCCGCAATAAGCGGCTCACCGCCCTGGAAAGCGAAGGCAACACTGCAGCCGTCAGCAAAATCCAAGGCGCTTTTTATAAGCTTTTCTGCCGTTTCCTCTTTCATTACACCAAAAGAGACAATCTCTCTCTGAGATGCAACATCGCAGTAGAAACAGTATTTGCATCTCAGATTGCAAAGGCTTGAGGCAGGTTTTATCATAATTGACAGAGCAGGCATTACTTTACAATACCTCTTCTGTTGTCAGCGAAGCTCTTCTGGATTTCGTTGAGCTTTGCATTCATTGCATCGGCAATTTCGGGATATACGGGAGTACGGTTATAGTTTTCCTGATAGTCATCTGTAAGAATGTGAAGCCAGTTCTTTCTGTTCTTATCCCAGAAGGCTGAGTTGTCATTCTGAATCTTATCAAAGTATTTGAAGGTGATATAATCGTTCTTGCGAAGAACAGAGAATTTATAATCTGGATAAGCATTCTTTACACTCTTGCTTGAAACGGTGTACTGAATAGCCTTGATATCCTCTCTCTTCATATGAAGAATAGGATGCTCTTCGTTATGTACGGGAGTGTCCTTTTCTATAACGGGTACAAATGAAACACCGTCGATTATTCTGTCGGCGGGAAGAGAGCCCTTCTCACCGTTTACGGTAATACCGCAAAGCTCCATAAGTGTCGGGAAAAGGTCAACAAAGGTAGCGCTGTTTTCGCGTGTTGTACCGGCTTCGAAGAGACCGTCATTGTTGTCCCATCTTATCATAAAGGGAACCTTCTGACCACCCTCGTAAGCAAGATATTTTCCGCCTCTGAGGTCAGCCACACTTCCTTCAAGGGCAGGACCGTTGTCACTTGAGAAGATAATGATTGTATCTTCAAGAACACCCAGGTCTTCAAGGGTGTTGAAGAGCTTACCGAGATATGTGTCGAATTCTGTTACGCAGTCAACGTATGTACCCATACCTGAGGTGCCGTCAAAGTCATCACCGGCAAATACGGGACCGTGAGGCCAGGGAGTAGCATAGTAAGCAAAGAAGGGCTCATCGCTGTTTGTAACTGTATCGGTAATCCATGTGCTGATTTCATCGTGAATCCATTCTGTAAGCTTGCTCTGGTCCTTTTTGCCGTTTTCGTCTTTCATTTCATCGGAGCCGTGAACAATTGTATATTCACCGTCTTTTTCACTTACGTGATAGAAGGCATACATATCATTTACATGGTGGCTGCCGTAGAAATAATCGAAGCCCTGATTTGTGGGGAGATATTCACCGTAGTCACCTAAGTGCCACTTACCGAAAGCACCCGTAGCATAGCCGGCATTCTGGAATACCTCTGCAATTGTGATTTCGTCACCGAGCATACCGACACAGTTATTGCCCATTTCAAAGGAGTTGTAAACTCTTGTCTGAGCAAAAGCAGCAGTTGTCTGTACTGTAGGATAAATAACGTTATCTGCATAGCCTCTGTAGGGATAACGGCCTGTAAGAGCAGCAAAACGTGCAGGTGAGCAGACTGAATAGCTTGAATAGAAATTATCAAAGTTGATACCGTTTTCACCGATGGAGTCGATGTTGGGAGTATCGTAGATAGCGCCGTTAAGGGAAATATCACCGTAGCCCAGGTCATCCATAAGGATAAAGAGCACGTTGGGCTTGCTGTTTGTATTTTCGTCTACCTTATCGAGATAGTCGTCGTGACCGTCCCAGAGTCTTTCGGTAACAGGCTTTGTTCTGTGGTTGCCCATAAGAACAGAGAATACGGAAGCGCCCATAAGAAGAACGCTGAGAAGACCTGAAACTGCTTTCTTAAGACCTGACTTGCTGCATCTTTTCTTAGCTGTGAAGAAAAGACCCCAGAGAGTAATTGCAGCGGGAAGAGCAAGGATAAGGTTGCCGAGAAGTCTTGTAACTATTGTGCCTTCACCGGTGAAAAGAGGGTTATCAGCTGATGACCAGCCTGCAGCTGCTTCTGAAATAAAAGCGCCGAAGCCTGCATCTGCACCGAAAATAACGTGGAAGATAATCATACCCACCGATGAGATTGCATAGCCGAAAATCATAGGTGCATAGACCTTTTTCTTGATAATAAGAGAAACGAAGATAATTGCAGACATAATGCAGCAATATAAAAGATTTACAAGATTGACAAGGTTGAGTCTTGTAATAAGCAGCGCAGCCATAGCTGCAATACCGATAACCATAAGGATAATCGGGAACACTTTTTTGGAAGTGTCAAGTGTCACTTTTTTATTCATAGCTTCACCTTTTGTTTTTACCGTTTTTCAGACGGTAATCCTTTCCTTTTTAATAGATAAATTATAACTTAATAAAGCTCCGTAGTCAACCTTTCAGATTAAAATAAAGATGTTATATCTGCGTTAAATGTCCACTGTGAATATTTTCAGAAAAAGCGGAAATTTTTTTCTCAACTTGCACTGACCGTAAATCTGTGATATTATTATTGGAAGAGGTGAGATTATGAGTATAATTACCGAAGACATTCTGTCTCTTGAGGATAAAATAAAGAAAATTGCCCTGAGTGAAAGAAAGGGCAAGGAGTTTGAATATACGAAGATAACTGTCCGTCCCTTTGTTTCAAAAAAGGGGAGAGTGTGGCAGCTTGAAAAATTCAGAAACAATCAGGTTTTTCACGAAAATCTTAACAGGGATGAGTTTCTCGGCTGGATTGATACTGTAGGAAAGGATAGCTTCCGTCAGATTTCACTTACAAGTGAAGGAGTGAATGTTCACTATACGGTTTTTCCTGATAAGATTAAAAGAAAAGAGACTGCCAATAACCTTAAGCAGTCTGCACCTCAGTCTCATAACAAGGAGAAGTCCTATATTCTGAAGCAGGGTGAGAATATACCTGCCCTTGTGGATTTAGGTGTTTTTACAAAGGATTTCAGAGTAGTAAACAGTAAGTACGATAAGTATAAGCAGATTAACCGCTTTATTGAAATTATTGATGACAGCTTCAGTAAAATGAACAAGGATGAAATAACTATCCTTGATTTCGGCTGTGGAAAATCATATCTGACGTTTATTGTTTATTACTATTTTACTCAGATAAAAAAGGTAAAAGCTACAGTTCTGGGGTATGATCTTAAGGAGGATGTAGTTGAAAGCTGTAACCGTATTGCAGAAAATTACGGCTATGACGGACTTAAGTTTTATGTAAATGATGTTACAAAGGGAGAGCTCTTCGAGGGTGAGGTTGATATGGTTATCACACTTCACGCCTGCGATATTGCAACTGACTTTGCTCTTTATCACGCAATAAGCCATAAGGTAAAGAATATCTTTTCCGTGCCCTGCTGTCAGCATGAGATATGCTCTTCAATAAAAAAGGGCGGAGATTATGATATTCTTCTTTCTCACGGCCTTATCAAGGAAAGGTTTTCTGCTCTTCTCACCGACAGTATAAGAGCTGAGATACTGCGTCTTTGCGGCTATGAAACGGATATAATTGAATTTGTTGATTTTGCTCATTCACCCAAGAATCTTATGCTTCGCTGTAAGCTTAAAAAGCCCCTTACACCTGACCTTTCGGCAGTGGAGGAGCTTATGGAAAAATACGGCTTCAGACAGAAGCTTTACGAGCTTGTAAAAGGATAAACAATATATATTTTAACGATAAGGAGAGTCTTATATGATAGCTGATAGCTTAAATAACTGTGAAAAATATTTCGGAAGCCATAAAAATTTTGAGAAGAGCTTCGGATTTATAAAAAAAGCAACCGAAGAAAATCTTCCTGTAGGAAGATACGAGATTGACGGAGACGAGGTTTTTGCTTTTATTCAGGAGTATACCTCAAATTACGAAGAAAACGGGAAGTTCGAGGGTCACAGAAAATATATTGATATTCAGTACATTCTTTCGGGAATTGAGGTTATGGATGTAGTGAATATATCAAAGGCAACAGCTTCTGTCGATTATGATGCTCAGAAAGATATAGGCTTTTTCGTAAATAATGAAAAGGCGGCAAGACTTGTTCTTGAGTCAGGTGAATACGGTGTGTTTTTTCCGTCGGATATTCACAGACCGGGACTCTGCTTTGAAGGTAATCCTGCACCGGTAAAGAAAATTGTTGTAAAAGTAAAGGCTTAATAAAAAAGAGATAACACAAGGAAATGTGTTATCTCTTTGCTTTTTTGTATCGTTTATCAGAAGTTTTTGAACTTATCAAAGAACTTCTTTTTTTCTTCACCGATTGTTGTACCGTCATCAACGTTGTTCTTCGGCTTGTTGGGAAGAGAATCGTTGAATTTTCTGAGCATTTCCTTCTGCTCCTGATTAAGGCTTCTGGGTACTTCAACAACAATCTTCACATACTGGTCACCCTTGCGTGAAGAGGAAAGCTGCTGAATACCTCTGCCTCTGAAACGGAACACCTCACCGGGCTGTGTACCTGCGGGAAGGTCATATTTAACCTTGCCCTCAAGAGTGGGGATATAGAGAGTATCACCTAAGGCTGCCTGAGCATAGGTTACGGGAACCTCACACCATACATCATATCCGTCACGTTCAAAGAAGGGGTGAGGACGCACATTGACGTTGACACGAAGGTCACCTGTAGGACCGCCGTTTATACCGGGGTTACCTCCGCCGCTGACGTTCAGGGACTGTCTGTCATCTATACCTGCGGGAATGGTGATTTCAACGGTCTGTGCCTTTGATTCAAAGCCTGTACCACGGCATTTCTGACAAGGATTTTTTACTATCTTACCCTTACCGCCACAGTTGGAGCACTGTCTTGTGGTGCTCATTACACCGAATGCAGTTCTCTGCTGAACGTTTACCTGACCTCTGCCGTTACAGGTAGGGCAGGTTTCTGCGCTTGTGCCCTTTGCAGCGCCTGAGCCTGAGCATTCCTTACATTTTTCTACCTTTGTTATGTTGACTTTTTTCTTGCAGCCCTTAGCTGCTTCTTCAAAAGAAATAGTGACATTGGTCTGAATTGTTGAGCCTTTTCTCGGTGCGTTGGGGTTCTGCTGTCTTCCGCCGAAGCCTCCGAAACCGCCGAAGCCTCCACCGAACATACTGCCAAGAATATCACCAAGGTCAAAATCTCCGCCAAAGCCGCCGAAGCCGCCACCAAAACCGCCTGCACCGAAGTTAGGATCAACACCGGCATGACCGTACTGATCGTATCTTGCCTTCTTATCACTGTCGGAAAGGACCTCGTATGCCTCGTTAGCTTCCTTGAACTTTGCTTCAGCCGTAGCATCACCGGGGTTAAGGTCGGGATGGTACTGCTTTGCAACCTTACGGTAGGCTTTCTTTATTTCATCTTCTGAGGCACCCTTGCTTACACCAAGCACCTCATAATAATCTCGTTTGTTTTCTGCCATTGATTATATCTTCCTCTCAGGGAGTAGTTTTACATCATAAGGGGAGCTGTCCGCAAGGAACAGCTCCTTAAAATTTATTTAGTTAGCATCTGTGAAGTTAGCGTCTGTATAACCTGCATCAGTGTAGCCGCCGTCATCATAAGTCTGACCGGGATCAGCATAACCTGCGCCGCCCTGCTGGAAATCGTTGGGGTTAAAGCCCTGTGCACCCTGAGGGTTAGCCTGCTGATAAAGCTTTTCGCTGAGCTTGTAGAAGGCATTTGTAAGAGCTTCCTTTTCTGTTTTGATAAGATTGATGTCTTCGCCCTTGAGTGCATTCTTGAGTGAATCTACCTTTGCCTGAATTTCAGCCTTGTCAGCATCGTCAAGCTTTGCGCCTTCTTCTTCGGTGAGAATCTTTTCACACTGGTAAACCATCTGGTCTGCTTCATTTCTCATGTCGATTTCTTCACGGCGCTTCTTATCTTCCTGTGCAAACTGTTCAGCCTCTCTTACAGCCTTTTCAATATCTTCCTTAGACATATTTGTTGAAGATGTAATGGAAATTGACTGCTCCTTGCCTGTGCCGAGGTCCTTTGCGGAAACATGAACGATACCGTTAGCGTCGATGTCGAAGGTTACTTCGATCTGAGGAACGCCGCGGCGTGCGGGCATAATACCGTCAAGGCTGAATACGCCGAGAGTCTTGTTGTCTCTTGCAAATTCACGTTCACCCTGAAGCACGTGTACTTCAACTGAAGGCTGATTATCAACAGCTGTTGAGAAAATCTGGCTCTTCTTTGTGGGGATAGTTGTATTTCTTTCGATTACCTTTGTGTTGATACCACCCATTGTTTCAATACCGAGTGAAAGGGGAGTAACGTCGAGAAGGAGAAGTCCCTTAACATCACCGCCGAGAACACCTGCCTGAAGAGACGCACCGATAGCAACACATTCGTCGGGGTTGATGCCCTTGAAGGGTTCTTTACCTGTATACTTCTTGATTGCATCACTTACTGCGGGGATTCTTGATGAACCGCCGACCATAAGAATTTTGTCAAGCTGGCTTACGTTGAGACCTGAGTCAGAAATAGCCTGACGTACGGGGCCCATTGTAGCTTCAACAAGGTCAGCAGTAAGCTCGTTGAACTTAGCTCTTGAAAGAGTTGTTTCAAGGTGCTTGGGACCTGTTGCATCAGCTGTGATGTAGGGAAGAGAGATAGCTGAGGTTGTTACGCCTGAAAGCTCAATCTTTGCCTTTTCTGCAGCTTCCTTAAGTCTCTGCATAGCCATCTTGTCACCGCGGAGATCAACACCCTGTTCAGCCTTGAACTGAGCAACGAGCCAGTCAATGATTCTCTGGTCAAAGTCGTCACCGCCGAGACGGTTGTTACCTGCTGTTGCAAGAACTTCCTGAACGCCGTCACCCATTTCGATAATTGAAACGTCGAATGTACCGCCGCCGAGGTCATAAACCATAACCTTCTGGTCAGCTTCCTTGTCAATACCGTAAGCAAGAGCAGCAGCTGTAGGCTCGTTGATGATTCTCTTTACTTCAAGACCTGCAATCTTACCTGCGTCCTTTGTAGCCTGTCTCTGAGCGTCGGTGAAATAAGCGGGAACAGTGATAACTGCTTCTGTTACTGTGTCACCGAGATATGCTTCAGCGTCACTCTTGAGCTTCTGAAGAATCATAGCTGAAATTTCCTGGGGAGTGTAGTTTTTGCCGTCAATTGAAACGTGATAGTTTGAGCCCATCTGACGCTTGATTGAAGCAATTGTTCTGTCAGGATTTGTAACTGCCTGTCTCTTTGCAACCTGACCTACCATTCTTTCGCCTGTCTTTGAAAAAGCAACAACTGAAGGCGTTGTTCTTGCACCTTCTGCGTTAGCGATAACAACGGGCTCTCCGCCTTCGATAACTGCTACGCATGAGTTTGTTGTACCTAAGTCAATACCTATAATCTTTGCCATAATATAATACCTCCGAGTATATTTGATATTTTGTTTATTTGTTATTTATTTAAACTGAAATTATCAGTTTGCAACCTGAACCATTGCGGGACGTAAAACCTTATCACCGATTTTGTATCCTTTGCTGAATACCTGAGCGATAACATTTTCACCTAATTCTTCATTTTCAATATGAAGAACGGCATTGTGGAAATTGGGATCGAACTCTTCACCGGCTTCACCGAAAGCTTCAACACCTAATTTTTTAAGTGTATCCACAAAAGAGGCGTTTATCATTTCCATACCCTTTTTGTAGCTTTCAACATCGGATTCCTGAATGAGTAATGCTCTGTCAAAGTTATCGAGAATGGGGAGAAGCTCTGCTATACAAAGCGCCTTGGCATCTGCGTAAAAGCTTTCTCTTTCCTTAGCCGATCTCTTTCTGAAGTTGTCATACTCTGCAAGAGTTCTGATGTGAGCTTCCTTTGAAGCTGCAAGCTCTTTTTCGAGCTCTGCGATTTTTTTATCGCTTTCACTTTCTGCTGTTTCTGCCTCTGCTTCGGTAGCTGCTGCTTCCTCTGCTGCAGATTCTTCAAGAATTTCGTCTTTATTCTCTGTGCTCATAGTAAACCTCCTTATTCCTCTAATGTATCTGTAAGCATTTCGCCGACTAACGATGTAAGATATTCTATACTTGGAATCAGTCTTGCGTAGTCGAGTCTTGTGGGACCGATGATACCGATTGCACCGCCGTCATGACCTGCGATAGAGTATCTTGCAATAATCATACTTGAGTTTTCAAGCTGACGGTACATATTTTCTTTACCGATAATAACCTGCAGACCTGATTTATCCATTGAAATAGCTCTTTCAAGCTTTTCCTTTTCATCAAAGAACTGCATCATTTCGTAAATGTTACTGCCGAATTCTCTGTGATGAAGAAGATTCTGTTCACCCTCAAGTCTTATCTCTGCCTGCATTGCCTGATTTGCAATATCGGCAAGGACAACGAAAAGGGGACTCATCGCAAGAGCGTTGGTGCCGAGAGAAGCAACAAGAGTCTGAATCATTACTGTGCCGACATCTGATACGGGCTTACCGATAAAGCATTCGTTTACAATGCTGTAGAAGGTGTCAACCATATCCCTTGTGATTTCTGTATCAGTTTTGCAGATACCGTTTTTTATGATTCCCGAAGAGGTCATCATAACTACCATAGCAACTCTTGTGCCTACCGGCATAAGCTCAATATGCTTTATAGTTGCGCCTTCGTCTGTAGGTGTGGTTGAAAGGGCGGCACAGCCTGTGATTTTTGCAAGAATCTCACTTGCCTTTTCAAGAAGCTTGTCGGGGGAGCCCATTGCTCTTTCAAGCTCAAGCTTTATATTGATTCTCTCATCATCAGTAAGACCGTCGGTATTCATAAGATTATCAACGTAGTATCTGTAACCTGCCTGAGATGGAACTCTGCCTGCTGAGGTATGAGGCTGATCTAAAAGCCCCATTTCGGCAAGCTCACTCATTTCGTTTCTTATAGTAGCTGAAGAAACAGAAATAGGAAGGTGCTGCATAATAAGCTTTGAGCCGATAGGCTCACCGGTTTTTATATACTGCTCAACGATTGCTGCAAGAATCATTTCCTTGCGTTTGCCCAGCTCCATTTCTTCACACTCCTTGCGTTTGATGTTATGTTTTTAGCACTCTTATCTTTTGAGTGCTAATCACTATCACAAATATACTATCACTGCTAAAAAATGTCAATAGAAAAAAGCAACTTTTTTGAAAAAATCTTAAAAAAGTTGCTTTTACTTCATTTGTTTTATAGTTTATTTACAGTGATACACTAAAACATTATCCTCAAGCACGGCGTTTATACGGTAATCTTCAACCAGTGCTTGAAGGATATTCCTGAGCATAATGGAGTAAGAGGGATATTTTTCAGTTCTTATTTTAAGCTCCATATTTTCTATCAGAGCCTTGAAAAGCCCGTCAAAGCTTAACCCTTCACAAAGGGAGTAAACTCTTTCCTTTAAATCGATAAGTCTTTCTATATTATAGTCTGCAAGTGCAGATATATCCGAAGAGGGTCTGTCGTGGGAGGGTACAAAACATTTTGCCTTAAGAGTTTTTATCATTTCGAGAGTACGGATGCTTTCATTGACATTGTGGAAAAATGGCATTTTGTGCATATTCCAGGTCTTTTCAGCAATTATACTGTCTGCAAGAAAAACAACATCGTCAGGTGTTCTTACTCCTATCATACCGAAGCTGTGACCCGGCAGCGGAATAATTTCGAAGCCTTCGGGAATGTTTTCTTCCGTGATGGCTTCACTCACACTCGGTTCAATCATAAAGAAAGGATTGCGCGTTTTGTCTGTATCTATACCCGCATAGTAGAAAGAAGGCTCTAAATCAGGCACTGCAATAAAAGGCTTTTCGGCTTCGGAGCTTAAAATTCTGCATCCGAACTTGTCCTGAAAATATCTGTTACCGCAAATATGGTCTACGTGGCAGTGGGTGCTGATAATTGTATCTATAGTAAGACTCCTATCTCTGAGATGGCGGTCAATGGAGCGTACCATTTTTATATGTTCACAGCTGTCAATGAGAATAACAGTGCCGTCACCCTTTTCGTATATGCCTACATTGGCCATTGACTCAAAGTAATAGGTGTTACCTTCAAGCTTTATAAACTCGAACATTTTACATTTCCTCCCTTTTAACAAAACCGTTTTCTTTCCATACATAAACTGCATAGGGCTTTGCGGTTTTTCTGCATTGCTTTATTACATAATCAGAACCGCGGCTTTTCCCGTCCCAGAATATATACATAAAATCACTCATACGTATTATCCAGTCATTTCTTCTTAAGGGTGCGGCTCTTCCGTAAAGATTATATTCGGGAAGAATTTCCGTTACGGTTATACGGTGCTCTGCGCCGTACCGTCTTGCGCTTTTATCCATGCCTTCTGCGCCGCCAGAATATATCATAGTAACGTCCTTGCCTATAAGACCTTCAGGTATATCTGCTTTAAGGCTTCTTGAGCCTGCAATTCCGACCGTCATAAATTCACCGCCTCCGATAAACTTTTTTCATTATATATTAGGGAAAAAGAAAAAGCAATAATTTGTTGTCAGTTCCTTGTTTTTATTTTGCCCGTGTGATAAAATATCTATACTATTATATCTGTCAGACAATCTGTGAAAGGAGTAAAAGGCTATGGCTGAAAACAAAAAACTATCTGTCCTTCGTGAAAAGTCGATGAAATTACCTCTTACTCCGGGCGTATATATAATGAAAAACAAGGACGGTAAGATTATCTATATAGGTAAGGCAAAAAAGCTGAAGAATCGTGTGAGTCAGTATTTCGGCTCGCAGAATAAGCATTCTGTCAAGGTGCGTAAGATGGTCGAGAATGTAGACGATTTTGATTATATACTTACTGACAGTGAATTTGAAGCTCTTGTTCTTGAATGCAGTCTTATCAAACAGAATATGCCAAAGTATAATATTCTTCTCAAGGATGATAAGGGCTACAGCTATATTAAAATAACCGGAGGTCCCTGGGGAAAAATTTCTCCCTGCTTCAGAAAAGACGATGCTGACGCTGAATATCTGGGGCCGTATACCGGTAATTTTTCCGTAACCAACGCTGTTGCACAAGCAGCGGAGATTTTTAAGCTGCCCACCTGTCAGAAGGTATTTCCCCGTGATATAAAAAAGAGCAGACCTTGTCTTAATTTCTTTATTTCCCGTTGCAGCGCTCCATGTGCAGGGAAAATAAGTCAGAAGGAATATGAGGAGAGTCTGAAATCGGCTGTGGATTTTCTTAAGGGCGGAAGTGCAGGTACCGTAAAAAAGTTAAGAGCAGAAATGGAAGAGGCGTCAGAAGCTCTTGACTTTGAAAAGGCTGCGAAGCTAAGGGACAGAATAAAGGCAATTGAAAAAATTTCACAGAAACAGAAGGTTATTCTTGACGGTGATACTGACGAAGATGTTTTTGCAATAGCTCAAAGAGGGGACAAGGCTTGTCTTTCTGTGCTAAGCTTCGAGCAGGGCGCACTTAAAAACAGTGAGCATTTTATTTTTGATTCCGGTGAAGAGCTTGCCGATGTAAGACAGTCTCTCATTATGTCCTACTATTCACTTGACAGAAATATACCCTCTCTTGTTGTTGTCGACGGTGAGGTTACCGGCTCTGACCTTGTTGCACAGTGGCTTACAGATAAGAGGGGAAAGAAGGTCACACTTCTCAGACCTCAGCGCGGTGAGAAGGTTAAGGTAACTGAAATGTGTCTTAGTAATGCGGCGCAGAAGCTCAGTGAACATCTCGGATTTTTCGGTTCAGATACGGCAGTTCTTGACGAGCTTTCAAAGATACTCGGACTTAAGAAAACACCCGAATATATAGAAGCCTATGATATATCTCATACAGCAGGCAGTGACAATGTTGCAGGTATGGTTGTCTTCAGGGATGCAAGACCCTTGCGCAGTGCATATAAAAGATTTGCAATAAAGACCTTCAGCGGTCAGGATGATTACGGCTCAATGCGTGAGGTTATAAGCCGCAGACTTAACCGCTATGTTGAAAGTGAAGGAAGCGGTGAAGGCTTCGGAAGGCTTCCCGATCTTATTCTTCTTGACGGCGGACAGGGTCAGGTAAATGCGGTAAAGCCCATAATTGAGGCCTTCGGTTTTGATATACCGGTTTTCGGTATGGTCAAGGACAGTAAGCACCGTACAAGAGCAATTGCTTCGGGAGGAGAGGAAATTTCTATCAATTCGGGCAGACGTGTATTTACGCTTATTTCTTCTATTCAGGAAGAGGTGCACCGCTATGCAATAACCTACCATAAAACAAAGCACAGCAAAAGCACCCTTACTCTTTCTCTTACAAAAATTGAGGGAATAGGCGAGAAAAAGGCTGCACTGCTGCTTAAGCATTTCAGAACTCTTTCTGCTATAAGAACTGCTGACAGAGAAGCACTTTCAGCGGTAAAAGGAATCAGCAGAAAGGATGCGGAAAGCATATTTCTTTATTTTAACAGTGAAGTAAAATAAATTGCGTTTTTTATTTTAAAGTGTTGAAAATTGTCACAGTATGTGATATAATCACCGTTGTAATTCAACGGATAAGGAGAACGGCTATGTCAGCAGGAAAATTAATGATAGCAGAAAATATAAGAGCTTTAAGAAAGAGCCATAAGCTTACTCAGCAGGAGGTTGCTGATATTCTGGCTCTCGACAGAAGCACATATACCTTTTATGAAATCGGAAAGACTAATCCTCAGCCTGAAAGCATCAGAAAGCTCAGTGATACTTATAATGTAACTATCGGTTACATTTACGGTGTTGAAAAGAACTGTCCCGAAATGAAGATTGAATCTTCAGAGAAGTTTGAAGCATGTGGCGGGGATTCTCTCGGTGCTGTTTCAAAGCAGGAGCGCTTCCTTCTTATGGCTTACAGAAGTCTTGATGCAGATAAAAAAGAGGAATTCATCAAAAAGCTCAAGGATTTTCTTAAAGATGAATAACTGAATGTGAGGCAGAGTTTTTTCTCTGTCTCTTTTTATTAATTTTACTTGACAAATATTAAGGGTAAATGTATACTTTAATTACAAAATTAAAGGAGGAGATTCCAATGAAAAAATTAATCTCAGTTTTACTTGCACTTATTATGATATTTTCAGTAACAACAGTAGCTTTTGCTGCTGATACAGATGACACAACACCGCCTGCATCAGAAGGCACAACAACAGAAGACTCAACAGAGGGCAGTGAAGAAGCAGAAGGTGAAGAAGATTCTCTCTTAGGCGAATATGACTGGATTCTTGATTTACCATTTGCAACAGTTAAGCCTGCACTTAAGATTGCAAAGATTGCTCTTAAGTTCTACAAGGTATATCTTAAGCTCGGTCTTATCTTCGGTTGGGTTGGTAAGGAAGAATTCACAAAGCAGGTTTCAGATATTATCAACAGCCTTATCGGTGATATCAATATCAGTGATATAATCCCCGATATGACAACAACAGCTCCTGCAGCAGATGCCGCATAAACTGACTTGTAAAAGAGGGCGACACCTTGGTGCCGCCCTTTATAATATCTTACATATAAATTTCAGTTAAAAGGTTGACTTTTAACATTTTATTCATTATAATGTATCTATAAGAATAGGTACATAGTAATGTGCCGTAAATCAGGAGGAAATCAATATGAAAAAAGTTCTTTCAATTATTTTATCACTTGTTATGATTGCAGCTGTATTTGCTTTACCTGTAAGTGCTGAAGACTCTGTTATTCTTCCCTATGCAGAATGCAAGTGTGAAGATCATATCGATGGCGACGCAAAGGATTGTGCTTGCTGTATTTACTGTGACAACCTCGATGTTAAATATATTACATCCTGCGTAAAAGAAATAGAAGACGGTGTATATTCTGTCTGCTGTATCGACTGTGACGGTATCTTCCCTTGTGACTGCACATGTGACTGCTGCGATAAGAATGCTGAAGGTACACCTGAGGTTCCGGGTAACACTCCCGTTCTTACTCCCGATCAGCAGGAAGAATTCATCGGCTCTTTCCAGGAAATCATGCAGAAAATCGTTGAATTTTTTGATGAATTCTTTAACTACATCTTTGAATTTTTAAAGCTTGCTGACATTATGGGCGACAGCAATAACGCATAAATTATCGAACAAACAGTGTAAATAATTGCTGCGGCACTCTGAAAAGAGTGCCGTTATTTTTATTTATATAGCCGAAATAAATATTAATTTTTTTTTAATAAACTATTGACATCGGATGTGTCATGATATATAATGTACTCATATTAAGGGTACCCTTGATAAATATAAAAAGGAGGATTTCCGAAATGAAAGATATCAACATCATGAAGATTCTTGAAATCATTTTCAACTACTACAAGGAAGTATTCTCATACTGGTTCAAGGATTCAGAAGTATTCGCAGAATTCGAAGAGATCATCGAAGAACTCAAATAAGATCTGCCACAATTAAAAAACTAGTTTAAAACAATTGTTTTAGGAAAAGAGCACCCATAGGGGTGTTCTTTTTTTATTGTAAAATACAAATGATGCTTAATGATAAAATGTAAAAAAATTTTTAATAAACTATTGACTTTGGATGTAGGCTAATATATAATATAGGCATATTAAGGGTAACCTTGATAAATATGTATTTGGAGGAAAGTACAATGACAGAATGGGCAAAGAACATTGCTGAAATGTGGGAACGCCTTTGGGACTACCTCATTTATCCTCTTCTTGAAGAGTTCGGCATTACTTTAGAGAGAAAAGCAGACTAATCTATTCATGAATTAAACAATTGTTTAAAGAACAAAACCTGCCTTATGGGTGGGTTTTGTTCTTTTTTTACATCAATTATTCTTGACATTTATAATATGTAGTTATATAATGTTAACAAGAAAAGGAGGAATATTTATGTTCGGAAATATTGAAACTTTAATTGCGGATATCACATCCTGGTTTACAAGACTTTTTACAATTATTCAGGAATTTCTCACAGATATCGGTGTTAGTAAGTAATGCCATTTTTCAGGCTGACTTTACTGTGTGTAAAATAAAAACCTAACGATTTATAAAAGGAGAGTTTTACTATGGATTTTATTACAAAAATTATTGATGAAATTTTTA
>JAZRQQ010000081.1:0-28227 GCA_045649935.1 Acutalibacteraceae bacterium
AATTAACTGACAGCAGTCTTTGGTGTTTGATGTTTTATTTATCAAGTGACTTCATTGTGGGGAACAGAAGAACATCTCTGATTGCAGAGCTGTCGGTAAGGAGCATTACCATTCTGTCGATACCGAAGCCGATACCGCCTGTGGGAGCCATACCGTATTCCAGAGCAGTAAGGAAGTCCTCGTCTGTTGTGTTTGCTTCTTCGTCACCCTGTCTGAGAAGCTCTTCCTGAGCCTTGAATCTCTCTCTCTGATCAATGGGATCGTTAAGCTCAGAGTAAGCATTAGCCATTTCCCAACCGTTCATAAAGAACTCGAAACGCTCAACATAGTCGGGATTTTCTGGCTTTTTCTTTGTAAGAGGAGAAATCTCTACGGGGTGATCCATAAGGAATGTAGGCTGAATGAGATGATGCTCAACAAATTCTTCAAAGAAGAGATTGAGGATGTCACCCTTCTTGTGTCTTGCTTCAAATTCAACGCCCTTTTCCTTAGCAAGAGCCTTTGCTTCTTCGTCTGTCTTGATTTCAGTAAAGTCAATGCCTGTATATTTCTTAACTGCATCAATCATTGTGATTCTTTCAAAGGGCTTGCCGAGATCCATCTCAACGCCGTTGTAAACAATCTTGGTTGTACCTAAAACAGCCTGTGCAACATGGCGGTAGAGATTTTCTGTAAGGTCCATCATACCGTGATAATCGGTATATGCCTGATAAAGCTCCATAAGAGTAAATTCGGGGTTGTGTCTTGTGTCAAGTCCCTCGTTACGGAATACACGTCCGATTTCATATACTCTTTCAAGACCGCCTACTATAAGTCTCTTGAGATAAAGCTCAAGGGAGATACGAAGCTTGAAATCCTCGCTGAGAGCATTGAAATGTGTTTCAAAGGGTCTTGCAGCTGCACCGCCTGCGTTGGAAACAAGCATAGGTGTTTCAACCTCAATAAAGCCCTGTCCGTCAAGATAATTTCTGACCTCTCTGATGATTCTTGAACGGTTGATAAGAGTCTGCTTTGACTCCTGATTCATAATAAGGTCAATATAACGCTGACGGTATCTTGTATCAGTATTGGTAAGACCGTGGAATTTTTCAGGAAGAGGAAGAAGTGCCTTTGTGAGAAGCTCAATTTTTTCTGCATGAATTGAGATTTCACCTGTTTTTGTTTTAAAAACTGAGCCTTCGATACCTATAATGTCACCAATGTCAAGCTTTTTGAATTCCTTGTATTCGTCTTCACCGAGGCTGTCACGGGCAACATATGACTGGATATTACCCTTAAGGTCCTGGATATTGCAGAAAGATGCCTTACCCATAATACGCTTTGACATCATACGTCCTGCAACACGGACAGTCTTTCCTTCAAGCTCCTCAAAGCTTTCCTTGATTACAGCGCTGTGATGAGTCTGATCGTATTTTGTAATAACAAAGGGATCCTTGCCGGCCTGCTGAAGTGCTTCAAGCTTGTCAACCCTTACCTGTCTTAATTCGTTGGTATCCTGCTGAACCTCTGCGGGAGCGTTCAGATTCTTTTCTTCTGACATATCTTTTTTCCTTTCAGAGAGATTATTTTGAGATTTCTATAACCTCGTACTTGATAATACCGATAGGTGCTTCAACCTCTACAATGTCGCCTACCTTGTGACCGATGAGAGCCTTTGCAACGGGTGATTCGTCACTTGTAAGATAGTCTGCGCCCTTATCCTTTGAGGTTGATGTTGAAGAGATAATCTGATACTTATATACGTCACCGTACTCAATATCCTTGATTGTTACCTTTGAACCCATCTGGATAACATCTGTTGAAAGAGCATCTTCGTCAATAAGCTTTGCTCTTGAGAGAATATCTTCAATTTCACTGATTCTTGCTTCAAGTTTACCCTGATCGTTTCTTGCTTCGTCATATTCTGAGTTTTCAGATAAGTCACCGTAGCCAAGAGCAACCTGAATCTTTTCTTTGATTTCCTGTCTTCCCGTAACTCTTAAGTATTCGAGCTCGTCCTCCAATTCCTTAAGACCCTGAGAGGTAAGCAAAATTTCCTGTGCCATTGTATATCTTCCTTTCGTGATAGATTATTAACTTACAGATTTATACAGTATAGTATTATATAAAAAATATTCCTTTGTGTCAAGGGAAAAATGGCTTTTAGGTAAGATTAATCCCCCTGTGTCGCTTCAGGTTTTATAAGTTATTCTTCAGATACTCCGAAAAGGCGCTGAGAGAGCTGAAAGTCATATGCTCACCGTCAGCATTGTCCGTCGGCTCATCACTTAAAAGAACCGTTCTGCAGCCCGCTTTTTTTCCTGCTTCAATATCACGCATACTGTCACCCACCATAAAGGATTCCGACATATCAATATTGAAATCCTCTCCTGCCCTGAGGAGAAGACCGGGCTCAGGCTTTCTGCAGCTGCAGCTGATTTTCAGCTCTCTGATTTCCCCTTCAAAGCCGCTGTCCGGATGATGCGGACAGTAATATATGCCGTCTGTATATGCACCCTTTTCTCCTAAGAGCATTTCAAGTCGGTTGTGAATATTTCTCAGCTCCTGCTCTGTACATTCACCTCGTGCAATTACAGGCTGATTGGTAACTATTATAACAAGATAGCCGATGCTGTTGAAATATGCTATGGCCTCTGCAGCTCCGTCCAGAAGCTCAATTTCGTCGGGAGCTGTAATAAAGCCTCTGAGTCTGTTTACTGTGCCGTCTCTGTCTAAAAAGACAGCCTTCTGACGGTTGGTACGGTTTCCTCTGCTTACTGCACCGCTTTTCATATCCCTTTCTGCACTTAAAAGTCTTTCGGGTGTGCCCATATCGTGAACATATTCGGCACTTTTATATGAATATATACGTCCCGTTTTTACTGCAGGCATAATAACATCACGGTCAAGGTCTGCCCGTCCGTTTACGGAGTAAAGTCCGAGAAGCTCGGGAGAAATAATCTGAACACCTGCGTTACAGAGATTCTGATAGAGCTCAGGCTTGTTATTACCCGTGAAAAAGCCGGTTATACATCCTCTGTCATCTGTACATACAACCGTACTGTCATAGGGATGACTGTTAGGATGGGTGAAAAGTGTTGCCAGAGCATTGTTGTGCTGATGAAAGCTTACCATTTTACTAAGGCAGAAATCAAAAATAAGGTCGCCGTTACAAAGAAGAAAATCCTCCGTAAGACCAAGTCTGAAAAGAGCGCCCGCCGTTCCCAGCGGCTCGGTTTCTCTGAAGCAGGATATACTGACTCCTAAAGCACTTCCGTCACCGAAATAATCTTCAATGATATCTGAAAGATGCCCCGTCACAAAAATAAACTCGGTGATTCCCTCTCTTTTCAGCACCTCCACCTGATGCTCCAGAACAGGCTTACCACAGATTAAGGTCATAGGCTTCGGTATACTTTTATTCACACTTTCAAGCCGTTTACCGAGACCTCCGGCAAGAATTACCGCTTTCATAGCTTTCACCACACTTTTACTTTTTCTTTAAGTAGAATATCATATTTTTCTGCATTTTGCAATGTATTAAAATATATGATACTGCTAAGGCTCTGCAGTTGACAATAATCATATGCTGTGATAAAATATTATGATAGGTAAAGTGTGCTATATTTCAGAAACGGAGGTACGTTTATGTCTGATATTCTTGTAACCGGAGGTGCCGGATATATTGGTTCGGTTTTAGTTCCCGAATTACTTGAAAGGGGTCATAATGTAACTGTTCTTGATTCTTTTCTTTACAGACAGAATTCACTTCTTGACTGTTGCAGATATGAAAATCTTGAAATAATAAACGGTGACTGCCGTGACAGAGAGACTCTGAAAAAAGCCCTTGAAAACAAGGAATTTATTTTCCCTCTTGCAGCTATAGTAGGCTTCCCTGCCTGTGATAAGGACACCACCGCAGCCGAAACAGTAAATCTCGGTGCTGTTCAGACTCTTCTTGAGCTTCGCAAGGAAAATCAGAAGATTATTTTCCCCTGCACCAACAGCGGCTACGGAACAGGTAACGGTGAAGAATACTGTACGGAGGAATCTCCCATTTCTCCTATTTCACTTTACGGAAAAACAAAAACTCAGGCTGAAAAAGCAATTCTCGACGCAGGCAATTCCCTTACCTTCAGATTTGCTACTCTCTTCGGTGCATCACCAAGAATGAGAACTGACCTTATGGTCAACGATTTTGTATACCGTGCAGTCTTTGACCGTTCACTCATAGTATTTGAAGGACATTTTATGCGCAACTATCTTCATGTAAGAGATGCTGCCCGTGCTTTCATTTTCGCTATGGAGAATTTCGACAGAATGAAGGGACAGACCTACAACTGCGGTCTGAGTGATGCCAATCTTTCAAAGCTTGAGCTTTGCGAAAAGATAAAGAAATATATTCCCGGCTTTGTCTTCATTGAAGCTCCCGTAGGAACGGACCCGGACAAGCGTGACTATATCGTATCCAATGCGAAAATCGAGTCCTTCGGATACCGTCCACGATACTCCCTTGACGACGGTATAAAGGAGCTTATCAAGACTTATTCTATAATTAAAAATTCATTTTACGGAAATGTGTGATCTGAAATGAAGCTTATTGAAATAATAAAACCCGATTTTATTTTTGAAGATGACCGCGGACTGCTTGCACAGCTTACGGGTAAGCCCTGTGGACAGGTGAATGCTGTTTTCACTAAGAAGGGTGCCGTAAGAGGCAACAGACATTATCACCGTACCACAAAAGAAGCCTTCTTTATTATTTCAGGTGAGGTTGATATTTATCTCAGTCTTGACGGATATGAGGAAAGCTACACCTTCCGTAGCGGTGATATGTTTGCCATACCCGAAAACGTCAGACACACCTTCGATTATAAAGAGGATACTTACCTTGTTGCCCTTTACTCCTCCTGCGTAGAGCTTGAAGACGGCACAAAGGATATTATCTGTGACTGATTTACTGCTGTGCAGAGGACGGGAAAGCTGTTTCTTCTGCTGAAACACATAAAAAATTACACCTAAAAAATTCAGAAGCAATCTGCTGAATCTGAATTCCGGAGATAATCATATGAAAAATATTTATTTTGTTCAGGTGGGCTTTGAATTTGACGGCTCTGTTTATCTGCCCTACGCCATAGGCACTATCATTGCATACTGTCAGAAGGATGCCCGCATAAAAAGTGAATATAATTTTTCTGATATCATTTTCAAAAGAGAAAAGCTTGCATCTGCTATGGAAAAAATATCAGATCCCTTTATTGTTGCCTTTTCCTGCAGTGTATGGAATATGGAATACAATAAGGCTCTTGCAAAAATGGTCAAGGAGAAATCTCCCGGATGCACCGTTGTTTTCGGCGGACACAGTGTAAATGAGGATGCTTCTCTTCTTGAAAGTGAAGACTATATTGATATTCTTGTATTCGGTGAAGGTGAAATGACCTTTGCCGGACTCCTTAAAAATCTTTTATCTGGAAATATCGGTGACACAGATAATATTGCCTACAGAGAAAATGGCTGTACAATAAGAACCTCACGTTCTCTCTGCAAAAGCCTTGATGAGCTCCCCTCACCTTATCTCAGCGGTATTTTCGACAAAATAATAGCTGAAAACAAGGGTGTTGAATTTCTTTCCGTACTCGAAACTAACAGAGGCTGTCCTTATTCCTGTGCGTACTGTGACTGGTGTGCAGGAAAAAAGATGAGATTCTTCCCTATCGAAAAGGTAAAAGAGGAAATCCGATGGCTCTCAGAAAACAAAATAGCTTACTGCTTCTGCGCAGACTCAAATTTCGGTATGTTTGAAAGAGATGTTGAAATTGCCCAATGGCTTATTCAGGCAAAAAAATCAAACGGCTACCCCGAGGTTTTCAGACCTTGCTACGAAAAGAACAGTGCAGACAGAGTTTTTAAAATCTGCAGTATGCTCAACAGTGTAGGTATGGACAAGGGTGCCACTATGGCTTACCAGACTCTTTCCGACGAGGCCCTCAGCAACATAGGAAGAAAGAATCTTACTATGGAGCATTTCTCTTCCCTTATGCAGAAATACAACGAAGCGGGCATACCCACCTATTCCGAGCTTATTCTGGGGCTTCCCGGTGAAACAAAGGAAAGCTTCTGCAAGGGTATATGCAGACTCCTTGAAAACGGTCAGCATAATTCCCTGAGTGTTTATCACTGCGAGGTTCTTCCTAATTCCGAGCTGGCATTGCCCGAATTTATAGAAAAGCATAAAATCGAGGTTATTAAGGTAGCCTTTAACCACATACACAGCGCACCAAAAAAAGACGAAGAGGTCAGCGAATATTCCTACCTTGTCCGTTCCACTGCAACTATGAGCAGAGAGGACTGGGTAAACGCAAACCTTTTCTCCTGCTGTGTGCAATGCTTCCACAGTCTCGGACTGCTCAGATTTTTTGCTATGTATCTTCACACGGAAAGCAAGGTATCCTATTTTGATTTCTATTCTGCCCTTCTTGACTATATATTGAACAGCAACGGCAGACTCTATAAGCTTTGGAGCAGCTTCAGAGCCAAATATGAAACCTCTCTCGAGGGTGACTGGAATTATTATAACGAAAGCTTCGGTAATGTAACCTGGTTCTTTGAAGAGGGTGCATTCATAGAGGTTGCCTGCGATTACGAAGAGTATATGAAGGAGCTTCTCCCCTTCCTTAAGAGCTTCGGTATAGAAGAAGATTTATTCAGTCAGCTTTTATCTTATCAGAAGCTTTTACTCAGAAAGCCTCATGATACAGCTTCTTCCGGAAAATTCACCTACAGCTTCCCGGGTTATTTCGAAAACATTACCGCCGGCAGAGCTGCCTGCCTTGAAAATAAAAATATAACCGTTACGGTTACACCGAAAATACATTATGAAAAGACAGCTGATTATGCCAAGGAAACCGTCTGGTTCGGCAGACGCAGAGGTGCTACCGTATACGGCAGCAACGAAATATCAGTAAAATAATCCTCAGAAAAAGCAGCTGGCAAAAAGCTTTTTTCTTAAGGATGAAAGGACTCAGCTATGAAATCAGAATTAAAAAAATTATTGTTTTTCATAATTCTTGCCGCAGTATATCTTCTGCAGGCAATTGACCACGCATATCCCTTCAGTTATGTGTATTTCTTCGGCTTTGCAGCTGCTGTTGTGCTTCTTTATGTTATCCGTAACCAATACCTGGGTTTTCTCTGCGGAGCTGCTGTAATTACGGCTATGGGATTCTACAACACCGATTATATATTTCTGACGGCTCTTGCTTTTATCCTTATCTGCGCACATAAAGATCTTGATTTTACCGTAAGCAACGGCACAAAAAAGAAAGCTCAGACAAACGGCTTCTCATCTTTCTGCACACAGCTTTCGTTCTTTTCAGGTATAGCATTATTAATTTACAGCATTTATCTGATAAGTAAGCTTGATTATCTTCCCTGGCACCTCATTGACCGTGCACTTCTGATATTTATTTGGCTTATTCTTCTCTTTGTATGCAGTATTACAGCAAATAAAAACGGAAAAAATCCCGTCAGAATAAGCAAAGCTCTTTCAGGTAATCTTAAATTCATATATCTTGTAAGCATCATTTCTTTTTCCGCAACGGTACTGTACAGCCTTGCAAGAAACAGCTATATACTGATTAATTATAACGCACTGTATTTCCCCTGGTTCGTATATGTCTGTTCAATCTTTTATAACGATGACCCCCATACAAAGGTGCTTACGGACAGTGTAGAAAACATCTTGTTAAAAATTTCGGACAGAGATAAGGTGAGATAATGATTCTGATTGTAGGGTGCGGCTTTATCGGAAGCTATCTGCTGAAGCATGCAGCGGCGCAGACTGACGAAAAAATCCTTGCAACAGTCCGCAGCGCTGATAATATTCCGCCTTTTGAGGGAGCCGAATATATAAAGTGCGATATCACCGATACCGATGATCTTAACGCACTTGCAGACAGATGTAACGGTGAGCCTCTGACGGTGTTCTTCTTTGCTGCCTGCCACAATGTTGACTATGTTTTTGAAAATCCGGACAAGGCAAAAAAGATCAACATAGAAGCTCTTCACAGCTTTTTTGATATTATCCCGAACATTAAAAAATTCTTCTTTGCCTCTACAGACTGCGTCTACGGTGAAGGAAAGGACCTGAAAAATAAATTTACCGAAGCTTCACCTCTGCTTCCAGTCAACGAATACGGAAGACAAAAGCTTGAGGGAGAAAAGATTGTACTTTCAAAGGGCTTTACGGTCCTCAGACTGCCCTTTATGCTCGGACCGTCACTGACCTCGAAGCCTCATTTTTACGACAGAATGTGCTACTCTCTTACGAACGGTGACAAGACGGAAATGATAGACGGAATGAAACGGTCAGTTTTAAGCTATAAGCAGACAGCAGAGCTTATATATTCTCTGTCGGTTTTATCTGACCCCTTACCTCAGATAATCAATGTATCCTCTGACAGAGAGCTGAGCAAGTATGAAATCGGCTGTATAATTGCCGGAAACCTTGGAGTATCTTCCGATAAGGTGAAAAGCATAACCGAGGAAGAGGCCTCCCGCTTTTTCAGAGATACCCGTGCATCAACTGCGGCAATGGATAATTCACTGCTTAAATCCTTGCTCGGCTTAAAAGAAATCCAATGGGATTGCTGCACAGAATAATGGAAGGCATCAGGTTAAGCTTAACCTGATGCCTTTTCTGTTATGTAAACAATTACGGAGTTTCTTCTTCTCCCTCATAAATTATACGGCTTCCCGTATTTTCAAATTTAAAGGGAACATATTTAAGATTGCTGACAGACCTTTTAAACTGCTCCTGCTTCTCTGCAGGTACATATAAAAGCATAAAGCCTCCGCCCCCTGCTCCGAGAAGCTTTCCGCCAAGGGCACCGTTATCCCTGGCCTTTTTGTAGAACTCGTCTATCTCTGAATTGGAAATACTGTCAGAAAGAGATCTCTTAAGACTCCACGTATAATCAAGCAATCTTCCGAAATCAGCTGTTCTGCCGTCGCAGAGTATTTTCTCCGCCTCATATACAAGGCCTTTCATTTCATCAAGCTGAGAAAGTGTTGACGGGATATTTTTTTGCTGGGCAATTGCAATTTCACCCGAAAAATGAGTAAAACCCGTAAAAGCAAGCAAAAGGTTATCCTGAAGCTCTTTTTTTGTATCATCGGAAATATTAACCGAATGAACCTTATATCCGTCACCGTCAAATTCAAATCTGTTGAAGCCACCGAAGGCAGCAGCAATCTGATCCTGAACTCCACCGGCCTCATTACACAGCTCCCTTTCAAGATGCACAGCTTCCTTTGCAAGAGCCATCTTATCAGGAAATTCACCCCTTAAGGCGTGCAGACTCTGCAAAAGACCGATTGCAAAAGCTGAGCTTGAGCCTATACCTGAGCAGGCAGGAAGATCCGCATCGTATGCAATCTGAATTCTGTCTGTAGGCATATACTTCAGAGCCTCACGGACAAGAGGGTGTTTTATTTCTTCTGCGCTGTCAAAGCGTTCTATCTTTGAGTATGTAAGCTGATTATTATAATCAAAAAAAGGCGGAAGTCGACGCACAGTCACGTAACAGTACTTATCAATGGTTGTAGACAGTACACAGCCTCCATACTTTGAAAAATAATCGTAATAATCTGTACCGCCGCCAAAAAAAGATATTCTGAAGGGTGTTCTTGTTATAAGCATATCTGAGCCTCACTTCCTTTCTTCATAAAAATATTCTGAGATTCATTTTATCACAAACAAGTTTTATTGTCAATTTATGCTTAGGAGCCCTCTCCCATTGTTGTTGACAATTAATATATACTATGATAAAATATTATTTTAGGTAGAGTGTGCCGTTACTCATCAGACAAGGGAATATTTTATATTCCGGATATACGGCATTTTATAAAAAAACAAATTTACCTGCAAGGCGAATCTGTCAGCTTTTTATATTATCAAAAGCTATTTATACATAACACGAAGGTGAATCCATTGAAGAAAAACATATATTTTGTACAGGCAAATGATGTCTACGGTACTGACAAAAAAACAACATATATTCCCTATGCCGTAGGCTGCATACAAGCCTACTGTATGTGTAACAAGGTTATAGAAGAAAACTACAAATTCGGAAAAATAATTTATTCCAGAAAGCCTGTTGATGAGCTTGTTGCCGGTCTTACTGACCCATTTATGGTAATGTTTTCCTGCAGTGTATGGAATATGGAATACAATAAGGCTGTTGCCGAAAAAATCAAAGAACTTTACCCCGGCTGTCTTATAGCCTTCGGAGGACACAATATCACTCCCGACGGAAAAGACCTTGAAAGATACAGCTATGTGGATTTTCTCACTCACCGTTTCGGAGAAGAGCCTACCGAAGGAATTTTAAAGACTCTTGCCGAAGGCGGCGACCTTTCTGCCGTCCCCAATATTTCCTTTCGCAATGAGCACGGTGAAATTATAACAACCGGATATGAGCCTCAGACAGGCACCGATTATCCGTCGCCTTATCTTACGGGAGTGTTTGATGATATTCTTGAAGATGACATCAGCTTTTCCGGACTCTTTGAATCCAACAGAGGTTGTCCTAACCGCTGCTCATTCTGTGACTGGAGCTCTCTTAATTCCAAGGTCAGACTTCTTCCCATGGAAAGAGTTTTTGCAGAAATCGATTGGTTTGTCGAGCACAAAATAGAATACATCTACTGTACCGACGGTAATTTCTGTCTTTTCGACCGTGATGCTGAAATAGCTGACTATATAGTCGAATGTAAGCAGAAATACGGATACCCTCAGATTTTCAAAGCCTTCTTCACCAAAAACCGATTCAATTTTGTTTTTGATGTAAGCACAAAATTTTTCAGAAGCGGTCTTGATAAAGCCAAGACAATCTCTTTTCAGAGTATGAACAGTGAGGTTCTCGAAAATATAGGAAGAAAAAATATTTCTACCGAAAAATTCAGAGAGCTTATGAAAAAATATAACGACCTTGATATTGCAACCTTTTCTGAGCTTATTCTTGGTCTACCCGGAGAAACCTATGATTCCTTCTGCAAGGGAGTCCGTGACCTTATAGAAAACGGTCAGCATTTTGCAATCAACATCTATCCCTGCGAGCTGCTGCCTAATTCAGAAATGGGCAGAAAATCATATCAGGAAAAATTCGGCATAAAAAGCACCCGTGTTCCTTTTAAGCTTATTCACTCGAATATTACCGCCGGAACAAATGAAATTACCGAGTATTCCGAATATATAACATCAACCTCTTCTATGAACGAAGAGGAATGGTCACGTGCCCTGCTCTTCGCTTCTTACATTCAGGGCCTTCATAATTTGGGACTGTTACGTGCCGTTGCTATATTCTGCCGTCAGGAGTACAATATAGATTACGATAATTTTTATAACGGTCTTATTGAATATTCCGAAAGGCATCCGGGCACTCTGCTCAACCGTATTTACACAAAAATCAGCAGTCTCTGCCGCGGCATTATCAGCGGTGAAAACGGTCTTGTTTCAACCTGTGACGGTTTAGGTGAAATGTGGTGGGGCTTTGATGAATGTATTTTTATGGAGTCCTACAAAGAGCTGGAAAAATTTTATACGGAAGTCAGAGATTATGTTTCTTCCGAATATTCAGCCGACGAAACAGTATTTGCACTGTTTAAATATCAGCAGGATATTATAAAAAAGATCGGTGCAGATAAAATTACTATCCGCAACGAATATGATTTCTATTCATATTATAATAAAATATATTCCGGCAGTTATGAGCCCTTGAAAAAGGAAAGCATCTGCCTTACCGTAAATGATACCTCACCTGTCAGCTCCCTCCCCGATTTTGCAAGAGAAGCTGTATGGTACGGCCGCAACCGACGGGCTACTGACTATACAGGTACCGGTTATAAAATCGATATCTGCTGACCTTTTATCAAAGAGTCAATCCCGTTAACAACTAAGAAAGCTACTGTACAATGTATATAAAAAATGATTTAGATTGGAGTGATAAATATCAGCAGCATAAAAGCATTCTGTAAAAATCACTATTATGCAATTACTATTTTTCTCTTCACAATGATTTATTCCTGCATCATTATCGTAAGTCACGACACCTTTGGCTCCGGTAATTCAATACTTGCAATTCATGCCGTTGATTTTGGTATGGGATTTTGTTCCAAGCTCCTTCCCGGCGCTCTGTATAATATTTTCTTTGACACCGTCGGAACCGTCAAAACATATCTGTATCTGTTGGTTTTATTAGTTCTCTTCTTTATCGGCCTTTCTTTCATTTTAGAAAAGTTCTTATTAAAAATAAACGCAGAGCACCGTAAAACAGCTCTTATTATTCTTGCATTTTTTCTTACGGGTCCTGGCACCTTTGCAATACATGTTTATTTACCGGGTATGCTCGATATGTATTGGGTATTCTGCGCATTGATGTTTTTTATTTTTTTATCGAACAAGTATCTCCGACCTCTGATTTTTATTCCGTTTGTTCTTTGTGTAACCGTTTATTTCGCATCTCTGATTTGCTTTATACCCTTCTTTGTAATAATACTGCTTTATGAAATTTCCTACACGGATACAAAAAAAGAAAAAATCAAGCTGTGGATTATTCTTATTATTTCTTCAGTATTCGCTCTAGGTCTGAGCGTATATTTTGCTGCTTTTGAATCAGATAATCTTGTTTATACCATGGAGGAATTCAATAAAATATACTCAGAAAAAGGTGTAAGCAACTTTTTCTATTTTAATCAGAGTCTGTATAAAGATATTGTCAGCTATTATCTGGACCAATTTGCTGTTTTTGAGCTTAAAACCAATTCTCCTTTAGAAAAATTTATATGGGAAGTTACTCTGAGAATCAATTATAATCTTTCCAGAATAAGCTTAAGTGATAAATTAATTATATTTGCACTCATTGTGCCAATAGTTTGCCTTATATTATCTTTTATGATTAATCAAATAAAAATCAACTTCAGCGAAAAACAAAAATTACGGGCATTTGCTAATATTTGTTCCTTCGCACTTCCTCTCTTTGCTATCTGTGCATCTGTATTTTTCTCTGAAGACTTTATCAGATGGACCGGACATGTTTTTCTGACCTTGTTTGCCTCATTTCTCTTTATTCTCAGCAAAGATAGGAAAGCCTGCATACGGCTTGATGAGTGGATTTCAAAAATACCCTTTACTGCAATAATCCTGTATTTTGCATTTTATGCTACTACAATCTACAGTCCTTATTATTCCGGATGAATCAACATAAGCGTTGCACGCGGTACACACCATACCGCCACTGCAACGCTTATTTTATTGCAAATCACTTCAACCCTTATTTAAACCAGCTTTCAATCCATGCAAAGATGTCCTTGAAAAACTTAACAATTTTATCCAAAAGAGTAAGAGCTTCTTCTGCATCGGGTATTTCAACCTCGGGAATTCCCAATGCGCCTATGAGCATATATCCGTCTACGGTGACTTTTACATATCCGTCTTCGTCGGGCTCGACAGCCTTGCCGTTAATATAGAAAGTAAAGGGATCTCCTAAAATGTCGTTGGCTCTGATTATCATTTCAGTGCCTTCTGCTACCTCAAGATTAGAGTTGCCGAACACTGTACGGAAGGTTTTACCGCCGTCAAGTGAAACACTGTACCAACCGATTTTTTCTGTTTTACCGAATACAATGAAGTGCTTGGTTGTGTAGGCAGGCTTTTTAGCTGAAACGGTTATAATTATCTCTTTTTTTATAGAAGGCTTGTCCACTGAGGTAATAGTGATTACCGCTGTGCCTTTACCTTTAGCAACTATATTGCCCTTTTCATCAACCGTAGCAACATCCTCGTCACTTGATGAGAAAATAACATCCTTGTTTGTTGCGTCTTCAGGCTTGACTGTAACGGCAAGCTGAACTGTTTCACCTTCTGTTATTTCAACCTCTTCTTCCGGGGTTTCAATATCCTGAACAGGAATATCTGCAAGCTCAGCAACAAAAAGAACATCCTTGCTTGCGCTGACCTTGGTTGCGCCCTCAGAAATTCCGACAAGAGACTGTGAGCTGTCTCTTCCGTTCTCTGGGTCATAGAAATATGCACTCTTTGAAAGTATCTGTGTTCCGTCAACGGTAATTTCTATTCTGTCCCCATCCTTTGCGTGGGTTGTAATAGTGTATGTGCCGTTGCTGCGGTCAGCTTTACATTCAGATTTCTCTGTAACATCAATACTTCCGTCTGCATTTTCTTTATAGCTTGTAGCGTGAATTGTAAGGTCGTCCTTTTCATTTCCGCCGCCGTTGAGAGCAATATACATTGTAACGTGGAATAAGCCGTCTTCTTCGCTGATAAGCTCTGTTTTAACAACTTCAAGCTCAGAAATAACAATCTGGTCAGGAGTGGCTTCAACAGGCTTCAGATTACAGAGATACTCTGCAAGAGTATTGACACGGTACTGCGCACGTGTATCAAAGGACCTTTGTTTTTTTCCGGGCAACCAATCCCATACCTCGTTTGTATAATCGTGAAGAGGATTGAAATAGATATTAGTGTTAGGCGGTACATTGATTGATGCAAAATAACTCAATCCTCCGGCTGCACCGTCATTGATGTTGGCATAGGACCATACTGCCATCTGTACAGCAGCTATCATATCTCCACGGGTAAGCGTATCCACAAAATCTGCATCCATACCGCCTGCTTTGAGACTTTCCTTCATTTCATCCATTGTAACAAAGGGATAGGAGCTTTCTAAAACTGCTCTTATATGCTGAGCTTCGTCTGCATCAAAGTAATTGCTGTCTTCCAGGTTTACGCGCTTATAGTATGAGCCGTAATCGATTCCGTTTTCTATGTCACAGCAATAAGCTACAACATAATTGCTTTCGTTATAAACATACTTGCCGCTCGGAGTCCAGGTTGTCGCACCGTCAGATGTATCAACGAGGATAAATGTCTGCGGAATCTGACCTGAAACCATGTGGTTACTCACTTCGTAGCTGAAGCCTGTGCCGACAGTTACAGCTTCAAAGGAGTACTCGTCATCACGGGGAGTTATTGCATATTCATCCAATTTTAAAACTGTAGGCAGATTATTATCAAGCTTTGCAACGAGTGCAGGGTCAATCTGAGCCTTTTCTTCATCAGGCAGTGCATCATAGGCCTGCTGTGCTGCTTCTCTTTCAGTGAACATATCTGCCACATAAGTTTCGTAACCGTTACGTGCAGCATTATGCTTATTAATAGTGCTGCTGTTTGTTGTGTTTATATCATAATGACCGCTGGCTGTATATTTGCTTCTTTTGTCCTGCATCTGCTGAAGAGTGTCAATACTCTGAAGCATTTCTTCGACCTCTGAAACAGAAGCCGATGCCGATGCATAAGCACAGGGTAATACTGCTATGCAGACAAGCATTATCGCTAGTATAAAAGATAAGAATTTTTTCATAAGGAACACCTCTCTTATTTTATATTATAGCACGAAAAAAATAAAAATCAACAAAGTGTGAATGTATTTGCTTTATAATAAAAAACCTGTACTGATATTGATATTGTTCCTCAAAGCTTGAACAGGTGACAGTATATAGGGATAGGTGTGTCGATTTAAAACAAAAACAAGACAAACACAATTTGCACGGTTGTCTTGTTTGAAGTAAGGTTGTTATTTAAGAGTTCTACCAACTTTATAGCAGATATAGAGCCGATTCTTATTCCGGTAGTGTAATCGTATAAATCAAGCTGTGCTATCTGCTTGTGATCCATAATTTTCGCGATAAAAAACTTAATCATATATACTACGATGTATTTGTATAGTATTCGATTGTAAATAAATTTGCTTAGAATTAATATTTTTTTAATCTGCCTTTCGGAGTAAAACGTATTCTAAGTGCAGTCTTCAAATAAAGAGCGGTTTGAATCCATGAATTTTTCGATTTCCCTTCAGTTCGCGAATAACTTTTTGCCGCTATTTCTATAATGTTATGTCCTGCTTTTAACGGTAACAGAACTGCCTCCAAAAGGCACGGAAAACCCCATTCTTTAAATTTTAACTCTTTATATATTTTCGTTGGAGCAATAAGAACCGGGCAGGTATAATCAGTAAGAGAGGCAACAAATAAAAAGCTTAAAAATTTCTGAGCACAAAAATTTATGACTTTTCTGAATTTATCATAACCGTAAAAGCTATTTTTTTCTAACCAACGTGAAATCTTTATGATATCATCAGGTGCTTTTTTCGCCTCATCTATCATTTTTGGGATTACTTCTAATCCGATTGGAATATCTGCAGACAAAAACATTATATGAGATGACATAACCTCTTCTACTGAATCTCTTAAAGCTCCACCTATATATTGATTGCGCTGAACAAATTTTCTGATTTTTTCTGGATATTTTTGCGCAAGATTATCTATAGTTTCAACACAATTTATATCAGCATTTTTAGGTATTGTTATAAGAATTAATTCTAAATCTGAAGTTTGGCAATCTGTAATCAATGTCTCAACTGTTTCGATAAGACTTGTTGTTTCATCTGTAGCTGAAACAACAAAGGTAACTTTTTCGAAATTCATAAAGCAATGCTCCTTTAAGCCTTTTCTTCTGTATAAACAACCTTTTCTCTGGGATTAACAAGCAATGTTCCACTATAACGCTTACCAAACCATACAAACTCTTTTGCATATGCGTCCCAAGAATTCACACTTTTGTGCGTTGTAATCATTAATGTATTTTTTATAGTTCTCAAGGATACATCCTTGCCTTCTTCAATAGCTTTAAAGTAGGAATAAAAATTATAGTCAAACTCTAAAAAAACCTCTTTCACATCCAACAATCTTATCAAACTTTTCTGATATTTAAATAAGTCATCAAAAATTTCTTTTTCAATATCAAATCTAAGTAAAAATGGCTTTATACATTCCCAAAAAATATCACTATGATATACCAATTCAAGAAACGCACCCTCTTCAAAATACCAACCGGTAGTACCAAAAATATCTTTTTGGTATGTCCAGTCAGCAGTGTCCGTATCCATTTTTCTGTTATATAAATCAACAAAAAGAATATTCAGATAACCAATACAATCATTATATATATAATCAAAAAGCTTGCTGTAAAACTCATAATAAGAAATATGGTTTTCTTTATTAAGATATACTGCAAAAAAACGTGTAAGTCCTAAGTGATGAAATGTCTGCAACACAACTGAAAACATATACGCCTTCACCCATTCGGCTTTGGTCATCGTATTTGTTTCGGTTATTATATCCATATATTCCTGAACGCCGTTGTAATCAGGATTATAATGTATGCCTAATGATGGTATCTTTGAAGTTTTAATACCATGCTTCTTTCTATATTCATCATTACCCATGTGAGAGTTATCGTAAACCTGACACTCATATACAGTCATTGAATTGCTCTGACCTGATTCAAGTAAATCACAAATGCCCTTACAAAAACTTTCGTAAGTTTCTCCGGGCAAACCTAATATAAGTTCAGTATATGTAGGAATACCCGCTTCACTGTAACGTGAATACAGATCTGAAAAATGCTCGAGAGTAAGATTCTTTCTGCCTATATTTTCCAAAGTTTTTTTATCTAAAGTCTGATATGCTAAAGTAACACCTTTGTCTATGTGATTACTGTTAAGAATATATCCCGCTTCGAAAACAGTGTCATCACTATCCTTTGCATAACAAGGCTTAAAGACCTCAGGATAGCCGTATTTTTTGTTTTGCTCTACCACGTACTTCGCAATTTCAATATCTCTTTTAAATATTCCGAAGTTTGCGTCAGCACAGTAGCAATATTTAATATTTTTTTTTGCTATCCATTCAATTTCATCTTTTATTTTATCCATAGGGAACTGTCTTATCTTCTTTGTAAAACACCATTCACAGTAAGAACACATATATGGACATCCTCTGTTTGTTTCAAGCGTTGCATGAAATTCAACATTGGGATATTCGTGAAAAAAATGGTCAAATATACCTTCTGTATAGGGGGAAGGATATGATGATATATCACACGGAGTATAATCTGATGTCTGAATATTACCCGATTCTGTTCTATAAGATAAATTGGCAACATTTGCTAAATCAGTGCCATTATTCAAAGCTTTGAAAAACGCCGCGGTTGTTTCTTCGCCTTCGTTGTGCATAAGATAATCTATAAAATCATATTCATCAAGAAAAGAATTGTTATGAGGCACACTATGTCCCCCGAAAATTATTTTCACATCAGGGTATATTTCTTTAAGTTTTTTTGCAAGAGTTTTATTATATTCAAGATTCCATACATAGTTTGTAAACGCAACAAAATCAGGGTTGTGGAATCTTTTCAAAATTTCATCAATAGATTCCCTCATACCTATAACATCGGCAATTTCATAGTTTTTTGTTATTTCATTATCCTTTTTTAAGTACGCAGCTATACAACCAATGGAATACGGAAGAAAGCAAGGTGATGAATATGATAAGGCAATCTGAACCAGATAAATTTTCTTTTTCACATCATTTTCCTCCTTGCTCTTCTGAAATATTATCTTTGTAACTTGCCCAGCCTATCTTGCCGTACCAAATTACATACTTTGCAAAATCATGCCAATTATCATACATTTTACTATCTTTCATTACCAGTGTGTGTCTTTTACTTTCAAGAGCATGATATTTATTAACATAAATATCTGAAATGTATTTGTGTATATTATAATTTAACTCTATTGCTTTGCTATCTTCTGAAGGTCTCCTCATTATCCCTTTCTGATAAGCAAGTAAGTCAGTAAAAATATCATCCTCAATATTATATCTTTTTAAATATGGTATCATTTCTTCATAAAATCTATCATATTCACACAAAAAATTAAGGACTGCATATTCGTGGTCTTCCCAGACAACATCTCCGGTGTGAGCAAATAAGAGTCGTTCATTTACTCCGCCTTCTGACAACTTCTTATTTTTTTCTTTGATTGCATTATAAACACAAGATACAAACAATTGAGGATTGGCTTCAAAATAGTCTATGATTCTGTCATAAAACGTTTCAAATGGTATGCCTTTTTCGTATCTAAGATAAATAGCAAAAGCTCGTAAAAAGCCATTTCCGTGTAAAGCTTTGACTAAATGGCTAAAAACAAAAGCTCGTACCCATTTATTCCTGCTCATTGTATTTGTTTCAACAACTATTCTGTTATATTCCGGAACAGTGAATGAAGCATTATTAAAATGCGGTCTCAAAATTTCAACACGCACAGTTTTAATCCCATGTTTCTCCATGAAATCTTTTTTACCTAATATTGCATTAGGCAAAACCATACAATTGTAAACCTCAAAAACAAAATGCTGTCCAATATCAAAAAGCTTGCCTATCCCTTCAATAAAACTTTCATAAGTTTCTCCGGGAAGTCCAAGAATAAGCTCTGAATAGGTTTTCATATTTTCTTTGTTATAAGCTTCTAACAGCTCTTTGTAAAAATCCAATGAAGAGTTTTTTCTTCCGATATTTTCAAGAACAACGGGAGACATACTTTGAAAAGACAGCGTTGCACCAACCCTGTCAAATTCGCATTCTTTAAACTTTTTAACTATTTCAAAAACATTTTCAAATTTGTTTTTTGCATAGTTCATTCTCATTCTTTCCGGATAACCGGTCTCTTTTTTAGCTTTTACAAGTTCATCGGCAATCTCGAGATCACGGTCAAAAAGACCAAAGTTAGCATCTGCCCCCCATACAAAAGCAATCTTATGATCACACATCCAGCGTATTTCAGCCTTAATTCTATCAAGAGGGAATAAACGGGTTTTCGACTTCAGCAGCCCCCAATCACAATATGCACATTGATGCGGACAGCCGCGACTTGTTTCAAGTATAGCATTAAAAGTAATTTCAGGGTGAGCTGCAACTATCTTATCAAACCAACCTTCCAAATAAGGAGACGGATAATCAAGAGTAGTCTGAAGAACCGTTTTAGTTCTTGCAAATGTTCCGTCTTTTTTTCTGTATGAAATATTATTGACTTCATCAAAAGACTTATTTAAAACATATGCTTCAAGCAAATCTCTGATTGTATCTTCACCCTCTCCGTGACACAGAACATCAATGAAAGGATTTTCTTCAAGCAGAGAAAAATCATCAGGGATATCATGACCTCCGAAAACGATAAAACAATCCGGGTATTTTTCTTTTATAGTTTTTGCAAGAATTTTATTATATTCCGTACTCCAACAGTAGCTGGAAAAACCTACTACAGCGGGAGATTCCATGCGTTCCACAACATCATCTATATTCTCTCTCAAAAATATAAATTCTTTAAATGTATAATTTTCTTTCACAATACTGCTTTGAAAAGCAGATGCAACAAGAATGCCGGCGGTATACGGTAAATAAGCACTCTGAGTTTTTGAAGATGAAGAAACATCAACCTGAACGAAATATATATTTTTCTTTTTCATAATTATATTTCCTCCGCTTCAAAATGAGCTTCCTTTAAATATGTATTCTTTCCGTTCTTTCTGCCATACCATGCAACAACTTTAGCAAACTCCTCCCAGGACGCAAAGGCTTCGGGTTTTACAGTTACAATTAAAGAACACTCTTTAAGCAGCGCCTGTTTGCCTTTTAATATATCAATAAAATATGACATAAAATCATATTTGACTTTAAATGCTTCTTGTTTTAAAAAAGGCTTTTTTAACATATTCTTCTGAAATTTCAAAAGTTCATCAAAAATATTTTTATCAATGTTGAAGATTTTAAGAAATATCTCAATTTCATCAAAAAAAGCATCTAATTCGTATATTGTGCAAATATATGCATACTCCTCAAATGACCACTGAACTTTTCCGAATCTTTCGTCACAACAACTGAGAGTTCCCGTTTCATCTATAACACTTTCAAGAAAAAAACTTATCTTTCTGAATATTCTGCCACCTACAGTTTGTGGATTTGAAATAAAATATTCAAGCAAAGATGTGTAAAACTCTTTATATGAGCAAATTTTTTCATTATAAAGGTACAATGCAAAAAACTGCAGAATACCCATATGATGAAAGGCCTGAATCACGTATGAAAACAGATTCATTTTTTTCCATTCATCACTGCTCATTGAATAAGTAGATGTAACAACCTGAGACCATTCTTGTATATTATCATTATCATCAGGCTCACGGTGAGGTTGGTTTAAGGGTATACGTGAGGTCTTTATTTTATAACGCTCAACATAATCGGGTTGTCCCATAATTGAACAAGGCAACCATTCACAGTTATGGATATAAATAGAATTATGCTGACCCAGATTAAGCAATTGATCAATCCCGTCAACAATACTTCTGTATGTTTCGCCGGGAAGCCCCAGTATCAACTCAGTATATGTTGCCACTCCTGCAGCATTATAAAGATCCATAAGTTCTGAATAGTACTCAATGCTTATATTTTCTCTGCCGATATTCTTAAGAACTTCCTTGCTCATAGACTGAAAAGAAAGAGTTATCCCCCTATTCATGTCTGCTTTTTCAAGCTTCATTCCGATATCAAATACTCTTTTACTGCTGTTTTTGGCATAGGATGTCTGAAATCTTACAGGATATCCACCTTTTTTCTTTGCTTCAATAATCTTATCGGTTATTTCCTCATCACGCTTGAACATACCGAAATTAGAATCAGCCGAACCCAAAACACATATTTTATTTTTCATGCACCATTCAATTTCATTATAAATACGTTCTATGGGAAATTTACGTATTTTCGATTTCATATTACTCCAATCGCAATATGCACATGAATTAGGGCAACCTCTGGATGTTTCAATAAGTCCCATAAATTCAATGCCAGGATTTTCTGATATTATATTATCAAAATAGCCCTTAATATATGGAGACGGAAAATTATATTCATCAGAAATTATTTCCGGATTAGTAATAATTCCATTTTTGGTACGCATTGAAATCCCGGGTATATTTTCAGCTGTTTCAAGTCCGATAATTGCTCTTAAAAGACGTCTGAAAATAATTTCACCTTCTCCGTGGAGAAGAAAATCTATATACGGGTATTCCTCAAGCATTCTTCCGCCGGGAGCAATGTGATGACCTCCGAATATGATCAGACAGTCAGGGTACTTCTCTTTGATAAGCTTTGCTACCGTAAGATTATAATTATAATTCCAGATATATGTTGAAAACGCAACAACTGAAGGCGCTTCTATTTTTGACAGAACATCCTTTATATCATCTCTAAGAAAAAATATTCTTTCCAAAGAAAAGTTTTCTTCAATATGTTTATCCTCAAAAGCATAGGCTGCCAGTTGACCGGCTGCGTATGGTATGTGAGCAGATTTACCGTAAGAATAATTCACCTGAAAAAAATATAAAATTTTTTTCAAACAACTCACATCCTTTATTTCAAATAATTATGCTTGATCAGAAGCACTTCTAACGAAAATCTTTGCTTTAAATTCTTAATAAGATTTAATATTAATACATTTCATTAACTGTTAATAAAAAGCCTGCTGAAAGCTCTTTTTCGGTACAATCAAATAATTCTTTTAATGTAGCAACATTATTCATAGCTGTTTCCCGACTGAACACATAATGCTGCTCTGCAAAAGGCACATAAATATGCTTAGGTAACTTTTCAGGATTTTGCTGATAATACAATTTTAAAAACACTATATCAATTGACATTAAACCGGGAAAGTATGTAGCAATAGGTCTATCCAAATATAACTGCATCCATCCCAATCGAGAAGCAACTAACACCGGATCGTTTTCTTTGCTTATAGATTTAATTACATCGAGATCATTTAAGCTGCTTACATATTTATTGTAATATTCATCATCTAAATAAAAGTGCGACAACGGGCCATAAAAAACCCTCGTGTCTTTATTTATATTTGGAATACGATCATACGTATATAAATAAATGTTAAAAATTATTTGTGAGCTAAGCATAATACAAGCTAAAGCATAGCAGTATTTTTTTATATTTGCCTTAGAGGATTTCGGGTTTCTGAACCTTTTGTTTTTTAAAAGATCCTCACGAATTTCACCTAAAAGGTCCCGAATAAAAAACACACCGGTAATTTGTAAAATGGAACAAACTGAAAAAAAAGAGGTCAACAGTGTGTCTGAAGCAAAGAACTGAAGAAAGGCACCAACTAAACCAGAGCACCAAAAGCAACAAAACAACTTTTTATTTTTTTCTTTGGTTAATATATAGCAAACTGAAGAAAAAATAATAATCGGTAATGATACTGCGTAAGCAGTCTCTGTACCATCGATAAAAACCTTTAATACACCGAAAAAATATACAAAAGAAATTATAACAGATAATGACAAATATACAATCTTATGTTTCAGCTTTGTTCTGTCTATATCAAAAGCTAAAACAATATATAAAGCAAGCAATAAAAAGGGCACGTGAAGACTTATCTCACTGAACAAGTGCCAAGCAGACCTGATTTTAGAAAAAAGTGAATCAAAAAATCCATATTCAGTTGTAATAAAAAGATTTTTTAAATTTTTAAAAAGAATTGCTATTGTGCCACCTGATATATAAAAATATACAATACTTATTATAGCAGCAATTATAAGCCCGACGGAAATCCACAAAAATGCTTTTTTGACGAAAAAAAGGTTATATATTTCTTTAGTATACATCTTTTTTTCGATTGCTTTTTTTTCTTCTTTTTGCCTTTCATCAGTTTTTTTATTGTAATTACGCTGTATATCATTTGCAGGCTTCTTTATTATTATACAAGTGAGCAAGTAAATAAAATATACAATACAAAAAATAGGGTTGCACACACAACAAGCACCAAAACAAAGTCCGGCTAAAAGATAATATAATCGACAATTCTGTTGGTGATTTTTTTCAAAAATCAAGAATAATAATATACAAAAAAGCAGCAAAAAAATAACCAACATAGACATATAACTTATAGTAAACATTCTATATGCCATATGTGTATAGAACAGCATTGCAGCAACGATTGCCCACCACTTATAACTATAAAAAAATTTATAAATAACACATGCAACTGTCGTATGAATAATAAAATATATACACCGCAAGAAAAGAATAATTCCTTCTGTTGATCCTTTTA
This sequence comes from Acutalibacteraceae bacterium, assembly GCA_045649935.1. Classification (GTDB taxonomy): domain Bacteria; phylum Bacillota; class Clostridia; order Oscillospirales; family Acutalibacteraceae; genus UBA6857. The sequence continues at coordinate 24,066 of JAZRQQ010000081.1, forward strand.
TTTTTAACCATGTAAGAACCGGTAAATGAGAAAATAAAGAGGAAAACTGTGCTAAATGCCATTCGTGTTGTATCATATTGTCTCCATTTATAAACCTGACCGGAACAATAGGGTACAAAAATTCATCATTGTATGGGACTGGTGTAAACATACATAAAGTATGAATTAACGCTCCCAAAATAAGTGCAGCAATAAAAACATAATCTTTTTTTTGAATATTTATTTTCATTAAAAGATCTCCTTTTGCTTAAGCTTAAAACACCTCTGTTTAATAATTTCTCACATAAGATACCATTAAATATTCTAACACAACATCTATTTATTGTCAACCGGAAAACCACTTACTTAAGTCCCTCAAAAGCAGCATAATCCATAATCATCTGAAACTTTTCCTCTCTGTTTTTCAAAGCGCCACAGTACAACACGCAAATGATTTGAAGGTAAATCATTTTTAGAAATCGAGAAAAAATATCGTGGTAACAGTAATTTATTAATTTCTAGAGAAAACAAATGATTACTTCAGTCGTTCAACAATTATCCCCCCCTAAAACTCACCACCCACACACCAAATAACACAACAAAAGCGTTGCAGACGGTACAAACCATACCACCACTGCAACGCTTGTTTTTATGAACCCTTATCCCATAAGGGTAAAGACTATAAATTAACAATACCACCATCGATACGATTGTATCAACAGTGGTACTTGATTTGGCGGAGAGCAAGGGATTCGAACCCTCGAAGCCGTTTTAACGACTTACACGATTTCCAAGTGCTTGCCCGACACCCCGGAAGCCTTATAAAATAAGGGTTCAGCGGCATTTTAGTCCGCTAAAGAAACTGCCGTTTCGTCGGCGAAACGTCGGCGAGAGGGCAAAATTCTTATATTTTGAGACAAAAAACAAGGGTCTTCAATCTCTTGAAAACCCTGATAGAATGTGGTTCCGAGTCAATTATAATACAATGCAACGATTTTAGGGAGCGTTGCATTATATCAGTTGGTATTCCTACAGTTGCATAAAAAGTGACAAAAATCAGGTTTTCAACTCATATATATTAATCTTTTCACCATTTATTAAAGTTCAAGAGGAACTTCTTTTCCTTTTAGCCACTGAATTGTATCCTTAAGAGTCAAAACCATATCCCTCGGCTTATAACCGAGCTCAGATGTAGCCCTGTCATGAGAGAAATGACCATTGCTCGAAAGGGTATATAAAGCGTATTTTGTATAAAGAGGTCTTGTATTAGTCACTTTTGCTATCCATTCAAACATCGGTACAAATGCGCCCGCAAGAGAAATAGGCAGGCACGTTTTTTTCTTACCACCCGAAATTCTACGCATACATCCAAGAAGCTCCTTTACGGTAAAGTATCTGTTCGATAAAATATAGCAAGCTCCTTTTTTGCCCTTTTCCGCAGCTAAAATACAGCCCTTGGCAACATCGCGCACATCTACAAAATCGTAGCCGCCAATAACACCTGCCGGAAGCTTGCCTGAAATATACATATTAATAAGCTGTACCATATGATTATTACCGCTATCATAGGGGCCAATAATACCGGAAGGATGAACAACGACCGTATCAAGTCCTTTTTTTTCAGCTTCAAGAACCTTTCTTGTCGCCTCGGCCTTTGTTGATGCATAAGCGCCAACTACCCAATCCTCCGAAAAAGCTGAAACTTCTTCGATGGTTGCGTTGTCCTCTTTTTCGGGTATTGCATGAACCGAACTCACGTAAACAAGCCTTTTAACCTTACTTTCAATGCACTTGGAAATAATATTTTCTGTACCTCTGACATTGACGCTGTGAAGCTCCGGTGTTACTTTTTCGGCAATGCTGATAATTCCGGCCGCATGAATTACGGTTATTTCTTGATTATCATCACATAAAAAGATTTCATCCAGAGAAGAAATGTCTGTTACATCACCATTGTAGTAAGTAACCTTTTCATCACTTACCGCATACTCACAAGGCAGTATAAGACCTCGTATATCGCAATCTGTTTCACGCAGATATTTGATTATTGTGCTTGCAAGATGTCCTTTTGCTCCTGTTATTATATACAGCTTTTTCATATTTTGTCTCCTTATTACATATATCAAATCACTGACTTGATTATAACAAAGAGATATTTTCACTTTCTGTTTTTTTGTTAATGAGATATTAATTTCAGTTAATTAAAAGTGAAACTATGAAACTTGTTCCTTTTGATGTTTCACTTTCAACAGCTATACTACCACCCACAATTTCAAGCACTTTTTTAACTATAGCAAGACCAAGACCGTTGCCCTCTGATGAATGAGAGATATCACACTGATAAAATTTGTCAAAAATCCTTTTCTGTGCATCCTTACTTATTCCACAGCCGTCATCTTTTATAATAACTTCAACCTTTTCACCTGTTCGCTTTGAAGAAATCCATATATTTCCGCCCTCTTGTGTGTATTTAATTGCATTTGAAATAAGATTTTTCCATACAAGCTCAAGAAGAGTTTCATCATAATCGATTACTATATCTTCTACATCAATGTGAAAGTCTATATTCTTAAGTTGCCATAAATCCATATAGTCAAGGGCACATTTTCTAAGTTGCTCCCCCAGTTGGTAAGAGGATGTGTTGTGAAAAATCTGCTGATTCTCAAGTTTATTTAACTTTAAGATATTACTTATCATTGAGTTGAGATTATTTGTTGTAGATATTATAATGTCTGTATATCTATTGTATGTTTCTTCACTTATACCCGGCTCTTTCAAAGCTTGGCTGTAGCTCTGAATAACTGACAGAGGCGTTTTGATTTCATGAGAAACATTAGAGATGAAATCGCTTTTGAGCATCTCATTATTCTCAAGCTCACGTGTCATAAGATTAAAGTCATCAATCAATAAATCAAGCTCATTCTTTTTCCTTTTACCTTTAAGCGGTTCTATCCTTACACTAAAATCACCGGATGCTACCTTTCTTGCTGCTGTTGTAACCCTCTTCAGCGGCTTAATGACAAGAAAACGCCACACAGTACCAATTATAAGCGCCAACAAAAGACAGCTTCCGATTATATAGTAAGAAAGAGTACCGACCAATGCAAATGGTTGATTAAAATAAGAAATCACTATATAATATTGAGCAACAACAAAAAGGCACATTACAGCAAGAAGAGGAAGAGCTATTTTCCACGAAATCAGTGAAGCAATGGCTTTTTCTTTTTCAGTTTTCTGTTTTTTTATCTTCATTTTATTACCGCCTTATATCCGAAGCCCTGAACAGTAAGAATTTCTACACTTTTACAGTCAACAAGCTCTTTTCTTAGCTTTGCAACATAGACATCAACTGTACGAAGTCCCGTATCGTTACTCATCCCCCAATGTTCATCCATAAGCTCACTCCTTGTAAAAATTCTTTTAGGATGTGACAAAAGCTTATAAAGCACATTAAACTCTCTCGGTGAAACAGAAAGTTCCCGACCTTCCATATAAACGGTCATTTCATCTCTTACCAATAAGAGTTCTCCGATTTCAAGACGGTTTTCCCTTTCCACCTTTGCTCTTCTCAACAATGCACTGACTCTGAGTACCATTTCATTCATATCAATCGGCTTAACCATATAGTCATCTGCGCCAACAATAAATCCCTTCTGTTTGGATGGAAAATCGTCGAGTGCAGTTATAAACAGTATAGGTATATGAGGATTTTTAGTGCGTATTTCCTCCACAAAATCATATCCGTTTATCTGCGGCATCATAATATCTGTTATGATAAGGTCATATATTCTGCCTGGTAAAAGTTCATAAGCTTCAAGAGGATTGAGACATCCTGTTACACTGTAGCCTTTTTTTGAAAGGAAGGAACAAATTATCTGATTAAGATTTTTATCATCCTCAACAACTAAAATATTTATCATTTTTATCTGTCTTCCTTTCTTGTTTGTTTCACTTAAATTATAGCTTTACACAATTATTTTGTCAATAAAACAATACTACATTTAGTGACGATGTTGCAAATATCCAGCCAACACAAACGGACACTTTCTCTTGCCACTATCTGACGCCAAACACCCATAAATAGGTAAACTTTCCCTCTTGTGGTTCCCGAAAGTTGTTTCCGGCTTGGAGCGCCGACAACTTTCGACCACTGCGCCATCCTCACCTCGCTTTTTCTCCCACC